>CAKROP010000063.1 GCA_934373375.1 uncultured Anaerosacchariphilus sp. | reverse complement strand
GGCCTCCGCAGAGCGTCTTATTTCTCCGCTCGTACTCGGCGCACTGCTCCTTCACCGCGTCCTGGGGACCGGTCAGAGCCGCTACCGCCGCCATCTGAATGGGCAGGAAGATGCCAGAGTCAATCTGGGAGCGGACTTTCGAAAACTCCCGGATAATTTCACGGTTACCCACGGCAAAGGACATGCGCATGCCGGTCATATTGTAGCTCTTGGACAGGGAGTAAAACTCAATGCCCACCTCCTTCGCGCCCGGATAGGACAGGAAGGACTTTCCCTCTCTTCCATCGTAAATGATATCGGAATAAGCGTTATCATGCAGAATGATAATATTGTACTTTTTCGCAAACGCAATCAGCTCTTCATAAAAAGCGTCATCCGCCACGGAGCAGACCGGATTGGACGGGTAAGATACGATCATAAACTTCGCCGCCCGCGCAGTCTCCTCCGGAATATCCTCGAATCTCGGCAGGAAATTATGTTCCGCATAGAGCGGGTAAGTCTCGATCTTTGCACCCGCCAGCTGCGGTCCCAGGGAAAATACCGGATAACCCGGATTCGGGGCCAGCATGATATCGCCCGGATCGCACAGGGCCACCGCCACATGAGCCATACCCTCCTGGGAGCCGTACAGCGTCATAATTTCGTCTGCCTCCAGGCGCACGCCAAACCGGGACTGATAGAAATCCTGCATGGCTTTGATAAGCTCCGGTCTGTCCGTAATGGCGTATTTATAATTTTCCGGATCCTTGCAGGCCTCCACCATGGCGTCCATCACATGCTTCGGCGGCTGAAAATCCGGCGTACCGATGGAGAAATTATAGACCTCCATACCTTTCTCTGCCAATTCGTTCTTTTTATGGGCCAGGGCTGCGAAGATACCTTCCTCTATCGCCTCTGCCCGTTTTGAAAATGTAAAATCCATCGTCTTAAGTCCTCTCTGCTGCGCCGCGTATCCTGGCGCGTTTCTCTCATATTCTAAAATAGAATCCTGCTCTGCAGGATTCTCCGCCTGCGGCGGGTCGCTTTAGCGACATCATTCCATTCCGCCAGCGCTCAATCTTCCTTATTTTAATACAAACTTCCTGCTAATTCAATTCTTTTCTTGCTTTTCGTTCTCAGGTCTGATAGAGTATTATCAGTAACACGCATTTACCAAATAAAAAGGAGAACAATCAAATGGCAGACAATAAATGCAGCACACCGGATTGCGGCGGCAACTGCGATACCTGTAATGGAGACATCACCGTAACCCTGACCCTGGACAATGACGAAACCGTAGAGTGCGCCATCCTCACCATCTTCCCGGTGGACGGACGTGACTACATCGCCCTGCTTCCTCTGGATGAGAACGGCGAGAACGAGGACGGCGAGGTATATCTGTACCGCTACGACAACAGCACCGGAAGCCCGGTTCTGGACAATATCGAGTCCGACGAGGAGTACGACGCAGTGGCCGACATGTTCGATCAGATGCTGGACGCAGCCGAGTACGATGAATTAGTTGAGGCTGACGGCGAGGATATCGACATTGACGAAACCAACTAAGTTTTAATTATCTTGCTTAAATCAACAGACAGACAACGAAATATTTCTGTTTATCAAAACACAGAAAGAAGAGCCGAGTGGGTTATATTCTAAGCGTGTGTCCATGAAACATCCGAACACTCCAGAATATAACCCACTCGGCTTTTCCTTCGTCCATCTACTCATCTAAAAGCTCTTCTACGAACCTTGATCGCTCCGCTTTCTTTCCATACAGCTTTCTCACCGAAAAAATATACAACAGCTCCTTTGCCCGGGTCATAGCCACATAGCACAGCCGCCGCTCCTCTTCCATATCCTCTTCAAAAAGCACCCGCTTGTGGGGCGTGATACCCTCGTTGGCGTCGATGATGAAGACGATGCGGTATTCCAGGCCCTTACTACTGTGCATGGTGGACAATATCACGCCATCGCTGTTCGCTTCCCGCTCTTTCGCCTGCTTCAGAAGCTCTGCCCGGATGGATGCGATATGGTTTTCCCACTCCTCCAGGGTCTTAAAACCGGAAGCCAGCTCCTTTAATTCATCGAGAATCCCCAGGAAATCCTCCGGCTTTCTGCCTTTGTAATCGGCATATTCCTTCAGATACTCCTCATAGCCGATGATATTTCGGATATAGTGCAGGGCCCCGGAAGGACTTAAGTGTCCGCACATCTTCAGATCCTTCTCCAGCTTTTCGATCCGTTCGCAGACCCAGGGCTTATCGTCATACCAGGTAAGCAGCGCCTCCCAGGAAATCACTTCGCTGTCCAGACATTCCCGCCCCAGGTAACGCTTCGGGCGGTTCATGATCTGCAAAAAGTCCTCGCGCTTCACCAACCCCTTTTTCATGTCCCGAGCCATGTGAAGGTAAGCAAAAATATCCTTCACAATCCAGTGATCATAGAGGTTCGGCAGTGCGTCCCGCATCCGGAACGGAATTCCCTCGGACCTCAGTTCTTCCACCAGCTTCCGGGGCTGGGTATTGGTCCGGAACAGAATCGCGATATCCCGATAGGAACCTCCTTTTTCCCGGTAGGTCTTAATCTTATCAACGACGCACTCATACTCCTCATCCTGATCCCGAAACTTATGATGCAGAATCGGCGGTCCTTCCTGCCTATTCGCCTGAATTTTCTTGGCAAAGCGCTGCTTATTATTCTCGATAACCTTGCAGGCTCCTTCCACAATCAGGCGCGTACAGCGGTAGTTCGTATCCAGAAGCACCTGTTTCGCCGCCGGATAATCCTGTTTGAAGTGCAGCATAATCTCCGGCTTTGCGCCGCGGAAACGGTAGATGGACTGGTCGTCGTCGCCTACGATGAACAGGTTATCCTCCGGTGCGGCCAGCATCCGCACAATGTCGTACTGCAGCTGATTGATATCCTGAAATTCATCCACCAGGATATACCGGAATTTCCGCTGCCAGGCCCCGAGAATGTCCTTCCGTTCCTTCAAAAGCTGGTAGCAGTAGACCAGCATATCGTCGAAATCGATTTTATTGCTGCGGCGCAGGCGGTTATCGTATTCATTGAAAATGGCGATAAAGCTTTTAGTATTGCAGGAAGTGGCCTTATATTCCTGCAGGCTTATCCGGTCATTTTTCACCTTGCTGATCTCCGCCGTGATGCTGCCGATGAGCTCCGCTTCGTCGTCCGGCTCCAGCTTCTGCCTATAGATGGCTTCCCGCAGAAACTGATATTTTTCCGTCTCCCTGAGAATATTGTCGGCGCGGTAGCCGTAGGCCAGCTTCAGGATCTGAAAAAAGACCGCATGAAAGGTACCAAAAGAAACCGCCGTACCCCCACTGTTCGTCAGTCGCAGATACCGCTCCTTCATCTCTCTTGCCGCCGCTTTGGTAAAGGTTATCACCAGAATTCCTCCGGGTGGAATATGACAGATTTCCGTCAGATACTGAACCCGCCTCGTAAGCACCATCGTCTTACCGGAACCGGGTCCCGCCAGAACCAGCATGGGGCCGTCACGGTGGGTGACGGCCTTCTGCTGTACTTCAGATAAAGAATTCAAATTTTATGCCTCCAGCTTTGCGATTGCTGCGCGCACACGCTTCAGAGTTTCCTCCTTGCCGATGACCTCCATGAGCTCGGTCGCTCCACAGGGCGTCATCTGCTTGCCGGATACGGCGATACGGATGGGCCAGAGCACATAGCCGTTCTTACAGCCCTTCTCCTCCACATATTTCAGAAGACGTGTATACAATCCGTCGTTGCTGTAATCCTCCTGCTCCTCCAGAATCGGAAGCAGCTCTTTTAAAACCTCCAGAGAGGATTCCACACTGGTCTTCATCTTCTTATGCGCGTAAATCGCGGTGTCGTACTCGGGAACTGCCTCGAAGAAGTCTACCATATCCTCAATCTCCGGGAACACCTCGATACGGGTCTTTACCATAGCAGCGATCTTCTTCAGATCATAATCCTTGGCAATGACCTTCTTCAGGTGCGGCAATGCCATCTCATAAAACTTGTCAAAGTCCATAGCCTTGATGTACTCGCCGTTCATCCATTTCAGCTTGGTGTAGTCGAATACGGACGGTGCCTTGCTGATGTGGTGATAATCAAAAGCCTTAATCAACTCATCCAGAGAATAAATCTCCCGATCCTCATCCGGACTCCAGCCCAGCAGCGCTACGAAATTGATAATTGCCTCCGGCAGAAAGCCCTGCTCCAGCAGATCCTCGAAGGAGGAATGGCCGCAGCGCTTGGACAGCTTCTTGTGCTCCTCATCGGTAATCAGCGGGCAATGTACATAGACCGGCACTTCCCAGCCAAACGCCTCGTAGAGACGGTTGTATTTCGGAGAAGAGGACAGATACTCATTTCCACGGACTACGTGGGTGATGCCCATCAGATGGTCGTCTACCACATTCGCAAAGTTGTAAGTGGGATATCCGTCGGACTTGATCAGGATCATGTCGTCCAGCTCCGCATTGTCTACGGTAATATCGCCGTAAATATCGTCATGGAAGGTGGTGGTTCCGGTGGTCGGATTATTCTGGCGGATAACAAAGGGTACGCCCGCTGCCAGCTTCGCCTCTACCTCTTCCTTAGACAGATGCAGACAGTGCTTATCATATACAACAATCTCCTTACCCGCGACTTCGGTCTTCAGGGACTCCAGGCGCTCCTTGTCGCAGAAGCAGTAATATGCCTCGCCTTTTTCAATCAGCTTTTTCGCGTACTCCATATAGATGCCTGCCGCCTGGCGCTCACTCTGCACATAGGGGCCCACGCCGCCGTCCTTGTCCGGACCCTCGTCATGCTCCAGGCCAGCTTCCTTCATGGTACGGTAAATGATATCGACTGCGCCCTCCACATAGCGCTCCTGGTCGGTATCCTCGATACGGAGCAGGAAATCTCCGTCCTCATGCTTGGCAATCAGATATGCGTACAGCGCCGTTCTTAAGTTTCCTACATGCATTCTTCCGGTAGGGCTCGGCGCAAATCTTGTTCTTACTTTACTCATTCTTCTTCACTCCCGTTATTCTTCTGAAATGGCCTTTCATTTCTTACTTCCGTAAAACAGGCCGCTCTGGAAATTATATACCAAAGCGGCCCGCTTTACAAGGGGAAAAGTTCCCCGTCTCTTTTATTTTCCAGCTTTTTCATCCCACACCGGAACAGAGATACCCGCCACCTCTGAAGTAAACGGGGTTCCGTCGTGTTTCTCGAAATGACGCCATGCCCGCAGCACGTATTTGAAGCCTATGTACTGAAGCGGCAGGTTGCAGTATACCATCAGGATATTGGCGAAATCGCTCAGATCCCAGAGGGCTCCCAGGTCCATGCCCGCAATGTTGGTAATGACGCCAAAGCTGATAACCACCAGACACAGAACACGAATCACATTGATAAAGGCCTTATTGGCGGAGATACGGTTCGCGCACATCTCAGTGAAGGACATAAAGCCCATCAGACAGGTGAAAGCGAACAGGCCAAAGCAAAGGCTTACCAGCAGGGTCACAAAGCTGTAAGCTGCTCCGCTGCTTCCGGTCAGCGCGCCGCAGGATGCCAGGAATTTTTCCAGCTTGCCGAGTTCAAACCAGGCATCTGCCTCTCCGGTCAGCCACATTCTTCCCATGATGACTACAAAACCAGTCAGGGTGCAGATAACGATGGTATCCAGGAATACGCCCAGCGCCTGTACGCAGCCCTGATCGCAGGGATGAGCGGCATCTGCCGCTGCTGCCGGCATGGTAATGGTTCCCTGGCCGGCCTCATTGGACATCAGACCTCTCTTAATGCCCTGGCTTAAAGCGATACCAAAGGCTCCGCCAAAGATTGCGGCCGGTTTAAATGCCTGTGTGAAAATAGCTGCGAAGAACCACGGAATCCGGGTGAAATTGCAAAGCACCAGAACCACAACGGTCAGTACATACACAACTGCCATAATCGGCACCAGCACATCGGTTACCTTCGATACTTTCTTGATACCGCCGAAGCTGATAACCGCGGTTACCACAATTAACACTGCAAAGGAAACCCAGTAGAGAGCAGAATTGGTGGCAAATGTGGTTCCTGTCACCACGCCCGCGATGGCTCCCACTGCGGAAATGGTGTTGAAGCCCTGCGCCGGAAAGCAGAGAAACGCGTAAATGATGTAGAGTACGCTCAGGGCTACGCCCGCCCAGGCTGCATCCTTCAAAAGACGGCGTCCGTAGAAGGGAAGGCCGCCCACATAGGCGTCGCCGCGCTTCTCCTTGAAAATCTGAGACATGGTAGACTCCACGAATGCGGTCGCCATGCCAAAGAACGCGGAAATCCACATCCAGAACAGCGCGCCCGGTCCTCCGATGGAAATCGCTCCGGTTACACCCAGGATATTGCCAGGGCCTACACGCATGGCCGTGGACAGCAGGAACGCCCCCAGGGAAGAGATACCCATGGTCGTACTCTTGCTGTTCATCAGCACCTGAAGTCCGTACTTAAACTTGCGCACCTGTACGAAACGCAGCTTAAAGGTGAAATAGATGCCGGTTCCCACCAATAAAATGATGGCCAGACTGAAATTGCCCAGAATCGGGATGGACGCGTACCAGTCAAGGTTTGTCGGGAAATCCCAGAACCAGTTGGATACAATCTGGATTTTACCGCAGATTGCGTTCACTGCACTAAATAAAGCTTCCATAACAAAAACCCCCTCACATTTTTTCTCATTATAAAACAACGCGAAGGGGTTTGTACAGTATTACTTTTCTCTTTTCAAGGTTTCATTCCGAAAATTTTGTGGTCAGGTCTCGCGCAAGCACAGACTTTGACTCATTGCCCGCGTAAAACAAGGGCGCAACTGACGCTGCGCCCTTATCGTATCCATATGATAGTCAAATCTGTAAGATCCGGACCTCGTAAAGTTGTGTATGTGTGTGCATTAGATACTTCACGAAGCCGCACTTATCAGATCTTTATAGCATGTGTTTACAAATATTATAAATAATTTCCTGAGAATTACATTCCCATCTGCTTTGCAACCTCTGCCGCAAAGTCCTCGTTCTTCTTCTCAAGTCCCTCGCCGGTCTCGAAACGAACGAACTTCTTGATGGTGATGTTTGCATTGTTCTCTTTTGCTACCTGAGCTACATACTTCGCAACGGTCTGCTTTCCGTCCTCAGCCTTTACGTATACCTGGTCAAGCAGGCAGATCTCTTTCAGCTCTTTATTGATACGGCCCTGGATCATTCCCTGGATAACCTTCTCCGGCTTCTGGGACTCCTTCGGATCGTTCTGAATCTGAGCCATCAGGATAGCCTTTTCTTTTTCGATGTACTCCGGCTCTACCTCAGCGTCGCTGGTGTACAGCGGCTTCAGAGCTGCAGCCTGCATAGCTACGTTCTTAGCCATCTCACGGATAGCGTCGTTGATAACGTCTGTCTCAACGTCTACCAGAACGCCGATCTTTCCGCCTGCATGGATGTAGGAAGCTACGAAACCGTTCTCCTCCTCAACCTGAGCGAAACGACGGATGTTCATGTTCTCGCCGATAACAGCGATCTGGGAAGCAAGTGCCTCCTTTACAGTCAGAGTCGGGTCTTTCTCCCACTTCTCTGCCAGGAACTCATCGATATCTTTTGCAGTAGTTTTAACAGCCTGAGCTGCTACGTCTGCTACGTAGGACTGGAATTTCTCGTTCTTTGCAACGAAGTCAGTCTCAGCATTTACCTCTACAACAACCGCCTTGTGGTCGTCATTGATCAGGCAGGTATCTACAATACCCTCTGCCGCGATACGGCCAGCCTTCTTCTGTGCGCTTGCAAGGCCTTTCTCTCTCAGCCAGTCAACAGCTGCGTCCATATTTCCCTCGGTAGCTGTCAGGGCCTTCTTGCAGTCCATCATGCCAGCGCCGGTCATTTCTCTTAACTCTTTTACCATTCCTGCTGTGATTGCCATTTCTAATCCCTCCAAATTCGTTTGTGTAAGCCGCGTGTGCACTTTCGACTTTTACTTAAGCCTCTACGGTCTCCTCAGTCTCAGCTTCCTCTGCAACTTCCTCAGCTGCGCCCTGGTTAGCCTCAACAACAGCGTCTGCCATCTTGGAAACGATCAGCTTTACGGCTCTGATAGCGTCATCATTGCCCGGGATTACATAATCCAGCTCTTCCGGATCACAGTTGGTATCAGCGATTCCGATAAGCGGAATACCCAGTGTATGTGCTTCCTGTACGCAGATTCTTTCCTTCTTCGGGTCTACTACGAAGATAGCGTCCGGGATGCGCTTCATATCCTTGATACCGCCAAGGTTCTTCTCCAGCTTCTCCCACTCTTTCTTCAGTGCGATAACTTCCTTCTTCGGCAGTACATCAAAGGTTCCGTCCTCAGACATCTTCTCGATAGCCTTCAGACGAGCGATTCTGCTCTGAATGGTCTTGAAGTTGGTCAGCATACCGCCGAGCCAACGCTCATTTACGTAGAACATACCGCAACGCTCTGCCTCAACCTTGATAGCGTCCTGAGCCTGCTTCTTGGTTCCTACAAACAGGATGTTGCCACCCTCTGCCGCGATGTCAAATACTGCCTTGTAAGCCTCATCAACCTTTCCTACAGACTTCTGCAGGTCGATGATGTAGATGCCGTTACGCTCTGTGTAGATGTACGGAGCCATCTTGGGGTTCCAGCGTCTTGTCTGATGTCCGAAATGAACACCTGCTTCCAGTAACTGCTTCATAGAAATTACACTCATGTTTCTTTCCTCCATTTGGTTGTTCTTCCGCGAGTTTCTTCACCGTGAAATACCGGTTCGCATGCGATCCAGGCACCTTTCCCGGTTCCACCCGCGTGTTTTTTCGCTAACTTTGAAAGTATAACATAAGAAAAGGGCTTTGACAAGCCCTTTTCCTTGACAAATTTGCAATTTTCAGCCTAATCTATCCGCTTTAATCTGCCAGCCAGTTGTACAGCTCCTCATATTTCTTCGCGGAATTATTCCAGGAGAAGTCCACAGCCATGCCACGGTCGATAATCTTGTTCCACTCGCGCTTCTTATCATAGTAGATATGCTCCGCGTAGCGGACAGTGTGCATC
>CAKROP010000062.1 GCA_934373375.1 uncultured Anaerosacchariphilus sp. | reverse complement strand
GACGTGAACAGCGGGGCTGTCCATGTGGTGGACGAGCTGGCTTACGAGGTTATCGGCCTGGTAGACGAGGCCTGTCAGCCGGATGAGATTGTCGCGAAATTACAGGACCGCTGGTCCGAGAGCGACATCCGCGAGGTGCTGGAAGATGTGGAGGAGCTGACCCGTCAGGGCGTCCTCTTTACGGAAGATACATATAAGGATAAAATCATTGATTTCAAGAAGCGTTCTACTGTAGTCAAGGCCCTGTGTCTGCATATCGCCCATGACTGCAACCTGGCCTGTCGCTACTGCTTCGCCGAGGAGGGCGAGTACCATGGCCGCAGAGCGCTGATGTCTTACGAGGTGGGTAAGCAGGCCCTGGACTTCCTCATTGCCAATTCCGGAAGCCGTCGGAATCTGGAGGTGGACTTCTTTGGAGGCGAGCCGCTGATGAACTGGCAGGTGGTAAAGGATCTGGTGGCTTATGGACGTGAGCAGGAAAAGCTTCACGATAAGAAGTTCCGTTTCACCCTGACCACCAACGGTATTCTTCTGAACGACGAGGTTCAGGAGTTTGTCAATAAAGAGATGAGCAACGTAGTCTTAAGTATCGACGGACGAAAGGAAGTCAACGATAAGATGCGTCCCTTCCGCAACGGCCACGGCAGCTACGATATCATTGTTCCCAAGTTTCGGAAGCTGGCAGACAGCCGGAACCAGACCAATTACTACGTGCGCGGAACCTTCACCCGCAATAACCTGGACTTCTGTGAGGACGTGCTGCATATGGCGGACTTAGGCTTCAAGCAGGTATCCGTGGAGCCGGTTGTGGCAGCGCCGGAGGAGGATTATGCCATCCGCGAGGAGGATATTCCGTTTATCTGCGAGCAGTATGACAAGCTGGCGGCGGAGATGGTGAAGCGCCATGGCAAGGAGAATGATTTCAACTTCTTCCATTTCATGATTGACCTGACCGGAGGCCCCTGTGTATACAAGCGTCTGTCCGGCTGTGGTTCGGGAACAGAGTACCTGGCTGTAACTCCCTGGGGTGACCTGTATCCCTGCCATCAGTTTGTGGGAAATGAGAAGTTCCTCATGGGAAATGTATGGGACGGCGTAAAGAACGAGGAGCTGCGTGACGAGTTCAAATGCTGCAATGTCTATGCCAAGGAAAAATGCCAGAAGTGCTTTGCCAAGTTCTATTGCAGCGGCGGCTGCGCAGCCAACTCCTACAATTTCCACGGCAATATCAACGATGCCTATGACATCGGCTGTGAGCTTCAGAGAAAGCGTGTGGAATGCGCGATTATGATTAAGGCAGCTACGGCTGAGCAAGGAGAATAAAAGTCATGAAAAAGAGTACAGGAATTATCAGCCTGGTGCTGACGGTGGCTGTGACAGCGGGATTGCTGGCACTGGCTGCTGTAGGAGTGGGCGAGAATAAGACAGGAGCTGCAAAGAACATTCCGCTGGGCCTTGATCTGGCAGGCGGCGTGAGCATTACTTATCAGGCCAAGGGTGATACGCCCAGCGCCGAGGAGATGAACGACACCGTCTACAAGCTGCAGAAGCGTGTGGAGGGCTACAGCACCGAGGCACAGGTATACCAGCAGGGCGATGACCGGATCAATATCGAGATCCCGGGCGTGACTGACGCCAACGCCATTCTGGAAGAACTTGGAAAACCAGGTTCTCTTTCCTTCCAGGATATGTCCGGCAATGAGCTGCTGTCCGGTACAGATATCAAGACCGCTGAAGCAAAGGCTTACAAGGACAACCTGAATAACACCGATTATGAAGTGGCGCTGACTCTGACCGACGAGGGCGCGGAGAAGTTCGCGGAGGCTACCGCGGCCAACATCGGCTCCCGCATCGCCATCGTATACGACGGCGAGACCATCAGCGCGCCGACTGTACAGACCGCCATTACCAACGGTAATGCAGCCATTACCAATATGGAATCCTATGAGGCAGCCGAGCAGCTGGCTTCCACTATCCGTATTGGTTCCCTGAAGGTGGAGCTGGAGGAGATCCAGTCCAAGGTCGTAGGCGCGCAGCTGGGCGCTGACGCCATCCGTACCAGTCTGCTGGCCGGAATCATCGGTTTTGCGCTGGTTGTTATCTTTATGATTATCATGTACCGTCTGCCGGGCGTGGCAGCAGGTATTGCGCTGACTTCCTATGTGGGCATTACCTTAGGTCTGTTGAACGCATTTGAAATCACCCTGACCCTGCCGGGTATCGCAGGTATCATTCTGGGTATCGGTATGGCCGTGGATGCCAATGTCATTATCTTCGCCCGTATCCGGGAGGAGATCGGCGCAGGCAAGTCGGTAAAGGGCGCCATTAAGACAGGCTTCCAGAAGGCGCTTTCCGCTATCCTGGACGGCAACATTACCACACTGATTGCGGCGATTATCCTGAGCCTGAAGGGCTCCGGATCGGTCAAGGGCTTTGCCCATACGCTGGCTTTAAGTATCGTGGTTTCCATGTTTACGGCCCTGGTGGTAACCAGACTGGTTATGAACGCGTTTTACGCGCTGGGTCTTCAGGACGCCAAGCTCTACGGTATTCAGAAGGAGCGTAAGACCATTAACTTCCTCAGCAAGAAAAATATCTGCTTTGTGATTTCCGCAGTCATGATTCTGGGCGGTCTGGCTGTCATGGGCGTGAACGGTTCCAAGGGAAATGGCGCGCTGAATTACAGCCTGGAGTTTCAGGGCGGTACCAGCACCACCATACCGATGAGCGAGGCTCTGTCCATCCAGGAGATTGACGAGACGGTGAAGCCGGTGGTAAGCGAGGTTATCGGAAGCAATGAGATTCAGGCACAGAAGGTAGACGGCAGCAACGACGTCATCGTGAAGACGAAGACACTGGATCTGGCCACCCGCGAGGCTCTGTGCCAGGCGCTGGCTGAGAAGTTCGGCGTGGATGAAAATGACATCGCCATGGAAAATATCAGTGCGGCTATCAGCAGCGAGATGCGTTCCGACGCTATCACTGCCGTACTGCTGGCAGCCCTGTTCATGCTGCTGTACATCTGGTTCCGGTTCAAGGATATCCGGTTTGCGACCAGTGCCGTAGCGGCTCTCTTACACGACGTACTGGTAGTTCTGGCCTTCTATGCGGTGGCGCGGCTGTCCGTGGGCAGTAACTTCATTGCCTGCATGCTGACCATCGTCGGTTACTCCATCAACGCGACCATCGTCATCTTCGACCGTATCCGTGAGAACCTGGCGACCGCCGGAAGAAAGACCGACCTGCAGGAGCTGGTAAACCGCAGTATCACCCAGACCCTGTCCCGAAGCGTGAATACGTCCGTGACCACCTTTATCACCGTTGCGGTTCTGTATATCCTGGGCGTAGCGTCTATCCGTGAATTCGCCCTGCCGCTGATGGTGGGTATTGTGTGCGGCGCCTACTCTTCGGTATGCATTACGGGTGCGCTGTGGTATGTGATGAAGACGAAGCTGGGTAAGAAGAACTAAACTTTTGCGGGAATTTTATATTGAGGAAAAAGGGGATGTGAAAAAACTTAATCGAGTTTTTTACATCCCCTTTTTTCTAACAATTTCTTTCGTGTCACGAAAGCCCTGCTTGCAGAAGAATGGAACTTGTGAGAAGTCACTAGGATTGGTTTACTTAACAAAACGAGCGTGCTATAATTTTATAATAAGTTTTTATAGTTGCAAGCGTTGGTATGAACTGCACGGTGGATGATATCCTGGAAATGCGACAGTTTTTCACAGTTTATTCGCAGGATCAAATTAGTCAGACACTGTCTGACCAATTCAAGAACCTTCCTGCGGTCAGCACCGGCAGAAAGTTTTATCTGAGCTGGTCTCATTATCTTAAGCTCATGCGGATAGACAACATAGATGAACGCCATTTTTATGAAATTGAATCTATAAAAAATGACTGGAGCCTTGCTGAGTTGAAACGGCAATATGGCAGTTCACTCTATGAGCGCCTTGCCCTTAGTACGGATAAGGATAAGGTTTACCGTCTGGCATTAGAAGGACAGAAGGTTGAGAAAGCAGAAGATGCGGTCAAAGACCCGTATGTATTGGAGTTCCTTGGCCTGAAGGAACTGCCGGAATATTCCGAGAGCGAGCTGGAGAGCCGTATCATCGACCATTTGCAGCAGTTCCTGCTGGAACTTGGCACCGGCTTTGCCTTCATCGGCAGGCAGGTGCGGTTTACCTTCGACGAAGAGCATTTCATGGTGGATTTGGTTTTCTATAACCGTCTGCTGCGTTGTTTTGTTCTGTTTGATTTGAAAATCGGCGAATTGAAACATCAGGATATTGGCCAGATGCAGATGTACGTTCATTACTATGACCGGAAGGTGAAACTGCCGGATGAGAATCCAACGATAGGAATTATACTTTGTAGAGACAAGAACAACGCCGTTGTAGAAATGACTTTGCCGGAGGATAATACGCAGATTTTTGCAAGCAAATATGAGACGGTACTGCCGAGTAAGGAAGCTTTGCAAAAACTGCTGGAAGAACAGTTGTTGGATGAGAATGGAAGCAAAGACGATGATACATACGAAATATGATTTACGGGAGATTATGCATATATGAACGAACAGTGGATAGAAGCCCCCAGAATCGAAGGCAATCAGGAGCTGGCGGAAAAATTCGGGGTGAGTCCCATGGCCATGCGCCTGATAAGAAGCCGGGCCGGGGAAAGCGAGGCAGAGGTCCGGGCCTACCTCTACGGTACCCTGGAGGAGCTGGCGGACGCACGGCGGATGAAAGGCATGACAGAGGCCGTGGAGCTGCTGCGTCAGAAGATCCGGGTGGGCGCGACCATCCGCATCATTGGCGACTACGACATTGACGGCGTGAACGCCACCCACATCCTGGTGACTGGCCTGCGCCGGGTGGGCGCGCAGGTGGACACGGTGATTCCCGACCGTCTGAAGGACGGCTACGGTATCAATGAGCACCTGATTGAGCAGGCGAAGGAAGCAGGTATCGACACCATCGTTACCTGCGACAATGGCATTGCCGCAGCCAAAGAAATCGCCTATGCAAAAGAACTGGGCATGACCGTCATTGTCACAGATCACCATGAGATTCCCTACCGGGAGGAGGCGGACGGTACCCGCACCACGATCCTGCCCCCGGCGGATGTGATTGTGAATCCGAAGCAGGCCGACTGTCCCTATCCTTATAAAAAGCTCTGCGGCGCGGCTGTGGCCTGGCGGCTGGTGGAGGTACTCTATCAGGAGGCGGGCGTCCCACGGGAAGAATTCCTCGATTTGGCTCAGTTTGCCGCTGTGGCCACCATCGGCGACATTATGGATCTGACCGGTGAAAACCGGATTCTGGTAAAATACGGATTAAAACAGTTAGCAGATACTACCAACCCGGGTTACCGGGCTCTGCTGGCTGTCAACGGCCTGGAGGGTAAGAAGCTCACCGCCTACCACATCGGCTTCGTCATCGGCCCCTGCATTAACGCCAGCGGCCGCCTGGACACTGCAAAGAGGGCACTGGAGCTGCTGGGCGCGTCCTCTAAGTCCGAGGCGGAAAAGCTGGCCGGGGATCTGAAAGCCCTGAATGACAGCCGGAAAGACCTGACAGCAAAGGGAACCACCGAGGCTATCCGCCTTATCGAAGAGACCGATTTGGGTCAGGATAAGGTCCTGGTGGTCTACCTGCCCGACTGCCACGAAAGCCTGGCCGGTATCATCGCAGGCCGCATCCGGGAGCGCTATTTCCGCCCCTGCTTCGTGCTGACCGACGGTGAGGAGGGCGTGAAGGGATCGGGGCGTTCCATTCCCGGCTACCACATGTTCGAGGAAATGACAAAGGTGGCGGAATTATTTACCAAATTCGGCGGCCACCCCATGGCGGCGGGTCTGTCCATCCCTACGGAAAATGTGGAACTCCTGCGGAAGCGCCTGAACGAAAATTGTCGCCTGACCGACGCAGATCTGATTCCGAAGCTGTCCTACGATGCCGTCCTGCCCATTCAGTATGCAGGCGAGCAGATTATAAAGGAGCTTGAGCTTCTGGAGCCATTTGGCAAGGAAAATGATAAGCCCCTGTTCGCGGCGGCAAATGTCCGGGTTAAAAGTGCCCGCATCATCGGCAAAAACCGGAACGTCCTGAAGACCGTTCTGGAGGATGATAAAGGAAGCCGCCTGGAGGGCATCAGCTTCGGCGATGTGGAAGCCGCTCTGCATTACATAGAAAGCAAAGATACGGTCTGCCTGCTATATTACCCGGAAATCAACGAATTTCAGGGGCGGAGAACCGTGCAGGCGGTCATTGAAAGCTGGAGATAGGAGAAATATGTCTATGATAAACTGGGGAGTCATCGGCGGCGGAAAGATCGTCAGCTGTTTCTTAAAAAGCCTGAAAAACAGTCCCGACAGGCGGCTCTGCGCAGCGGCGTCCTGAACCGAAGCCAAACGCTGCTTCACAGAAGGTCTCACGGAAAGTCCGTATATGACCCTGGAGGATTCCCTGCGGATCCGGAGAGCGACGGATTTGGTGCGAAAACATATCTTTAGTCAGAAAAGGTCAGAATAATCATATTGAAAGTAAAAACAGAATATGATACTATTAGTTCGTGATATACGAAGTAATAAAACTCCGCTGAAAGGAGAAGAACAGATATGATTATTTTAAATTTATCCTTAAAAGGAATCTATGGTTTTGACGATTTTACGATTAATTTCAGTTATCCGAAAAAAATTGTCAATTCAATTATAGAAAACGAATGCCTGCAGGGAAGAGAAAGATTCCGATATAAGAAAGCAGTAATACTCATGGGGGCAAATGCAACGGGAAAGACCAGCTTGGGAAAAGCGCTGCTTCGTATTTTTGAGTTTATAGGTGATGGAAATCCGTCATATCTATATGAGATGACGTCCGGAAAATATGGATTTTTCAGCATTGATTTTGTCAACGGCGATTATCGATTGCAAAGATTATCGGCGGGTATCATCCCGGTGAAAGAAGAGGTGCAGTTACGGTACGAGACAGCTGAAATTGATAAAATGGATTCCTATGAGAAATGTGTTGCAAAATTAGAGGATCATTCCATGGAAGCAATTCAGTCAGCAGCATCCTTGAAAAAAATGGTAGGAAAACTCGCATATCGTTTTGCTTATCCGGAAATCGAAAAAACATTGAAAATGACAGAAGCAAATAAAAAAGTTCTGTTAAAAACACTTCGGGCGGTTATCGGAACTCTGGATCCGACTCTACAGGATGTGAGACTGTCAAAGGACTTGAAAGATACCTTTATCATTCGACGTGGCGACACGGAAATCATTATTCAGGAAGGAAAACTTCTGAACAGAGAAGTGCTTTCCAGCGGAACGGCAGAGGGAATTGACGTGGCTATGTTCCTTGCGGCGATGATTGCAAAGGAAAGCAGCTTTTATTATTGTGACGAACACTTTTCTTATATCCAAAGCGATATTGAAAAACGAATCTTCGGTATTATGCTGGATAGAATTGGCGCAGACGAGCAGCTCATATTTACCACACATAATACTGACATGCTGGATTTGAATCTGCCAAAGCACAGCTATGTATTTCTGAGGAAATATCTGGAGGACGGGGCTTACAAGGTATCGGCTGTTTCGGCATCAGAAGTATTGAAACGTAATACAGATTCGCTTCGCTGCGCAGTTGAAAATGATGTGTTTTCTTCGTTACCGCAAGATACATTGTTGGATGAACTGGAAATGGGGTGGACGAATGAATCATAAATGTATTTATTATGTGGAAGGACCGTGCGAACAACAATTGATTTCAGCTCTGAAAGAGGCACCGGAAAAACTGATACCGGGAAAAATCAAGGTGTATAATGTGGTTCAAAATCTGATTCCGAAGTCCCAACTGCTATCCATTCAGCCAGGAACAATTGTTGCGCTTGCGTTTGATACGGACGTAAACCAGACGACAAACCTGAAAAAGAATCTGGAATTGCTGAAGCGATATTGCGGTAAAGTACGGATTGTATATTTACCTCAGGTGAGAAATCTGGAGGACGAGTTGTGCCGTTGCACCGATGTAAAGAATGTTACATCTCTCACCAGAAGTAATAGCATTAAGAATTTCAAAACTGATTTTTGCAAAATGAAGCCCCGGGACTGCCGTGCAATGCTGGAGCGGCATGGATTGAAATATGACAGACTTTGGATGACAAAAGTTCCAGAAGAGTTTTCTTTTGTGGAAAATAATGCGTTTCAGGTTGTTTTAGGTAAAAATGAGACTTGACAAATCCTGAAAAAAGTGGTACAAAAGTATCAACGGAATAATATTTAAGGATTGTAACTCTTTGAGGTATTACCTTACAAAACAGCAGTGTTTTTGTGGTGCCCCGAAGAGTTTTTTGTTGTCTTAATGTTTCGAAACATACGAGGGAATACAGATGAAGGTTATACAGAAAATCAACAATAATGTGGCGCTGTGTCTGGACAGCAGGGGCAATGAGGTGATTGCTTTCGGCAAAGGCATCGGCTTTCCCAAACCGCCTTATGAGGTGGAGCTGAGCAAGATTCAGAGAACCTACTGGGGCATCGATAAAAGCTATCTGAGCATGATCAAAGATATTCCGCCGGAGATTCTGGATATCTCCGATGAGATTGTGAATTTCGCGAGAGAAAAGCTGGATAATCCCATCAGCTCCAATATCGTATTTACACTGGCAGATCATATTACTTTTGCCATTCAGCGTCAGAAGGAAAATATCAAGGTAAAGCTGCCGATTGTACAGGATATTCGCTATCTCTTTGAGACGGAGATGGAGATTGGCCGGTTCGGCGTGGAGCTTCTGAAAAAGAAAATGCGGATTTATTTTGATGATGATGAGGCGGCCTACATCGCGCTCCATATCATCAACGCGGAGGCGGCCGGAGAGGGCGAGAAGAATAAACTGGACGATAAGCTGATCGAAGAAATCACACGGATTATCGAAGACCGGTTTGACATGAAAATAGATAAAAACGGCTTCAGCTATTCCCGTTTTGTATCCCATATGCATTATCTTTTAAAGCGGGGCAATGAGAGAAAGCTGCTGAACAGCGAGCCTCATATGTATGAG
>CAKROP010000061.1 GCA_934373375.1 uncultured Anaerosacchariphilus sp. | reverse complement strand
CTGCGGGAATCAGGCTCCGGCTCTTCTGCTGCCGTTTCTAATGAGTCTTTTGAGCCTGGGCTGTATGGAGGCCGGTTAGATACTGGGAAGAAAGCAGGCGTTTTTCCGGCTTCTGGTGCTGCTTCCATGGGGAATTCTGCTTTTGCTGACTGGAATCAGGGGAGTGAACGGCCAGCTTGTATGGATGAATCTTCTGATTTCCAGATGGAATCAGATTCACCAGGCTGGATTTAAACTGTTACCGGTGGGAAATTCAGGGACCGGACTTTGGGAAGCAGCGCTGTGGATGACTGTTTTACAGGCGGAACTGGTGTGGTTTCTTGTGTATGGAGGACATAAGCTGGGAGTGGGGGTATATAGCCTGTTCTGGATCTGTCTCCTTTTGGCAGAGCAGGAATTTTCTCCGATGGCATGCGCTCTTTTACTGACCGGAATGCTGGGAAGCTGCATGGCGGGAGCTTATATGGAGATGTCGAACCGTATGCGCGCGTGGATGCTGGCAGCGGCCGGCATTCTCTGTGTCTGTGCGGTTCTGACGCCGCAGCAGGAAATGGATGGCATCCGGACAGCCAGGGAAACGACCCAAAAGCAGCTTCACGAGTTCCGATACGGAGCGGACCTGCTTCCGGGTGGTGATATCCGGGCTGCGGACAGGCTCCGGAAAGAAAGCGGAACCATTATGACGGTACAGAGCGGACAGGAAAAGGAACTGTATCTCAGGGCTTTCGTAGGAGGAGTCCTGGAAAAGGATGGCTGGAAAGCGCTTCCGGATTCTGCGTACGGAGGAGAAGCTTCCGGTATCCTCAAATGGCTGGAAGCGCAGGGCTTTGATCCGCTGACCCAGCCGGCACAGTATTATGCTCTGGGAGATGAAGCGGAACGGCCGGAGAACAATGGCATAGAGATCTATGTGGAGGAAGGCAGCCGTTATTATTTTTACGCTCCGGCATCTCTGAATCAGGTAATCATGGGCGAGAGCAGAGAGAAGAAGGATCAGAATCTGTTGAGCCGGGGAATTGTGGGGCAGCGTAATTATAAAGTAGAAGAAATATCCGGTTCAAGACCTTCCGAACTGACGATTGTCTCTGATTGGGTCCGCAGTCCTGAGAATGGGGAGCAGAAGCAGTATAGCGACGCAGAGGCTGTGTATCGGGATTTCGTGTATCGCCATTATACGACAGTGGATGATGGACTGGAAGAGCTTATGCAGACCTGGTTCTGGGAGGATTACGAGACAGAGAGCGACGGTATTTATAGCGCGATCAGCCACATCCGTAAGAAACTGGCGGAGGGCGCCCAATATACAGATAATCCAAAAGCAGCTCCGGAAGGGAAAGATCCGGTACGATGGTTCCTGACCGAAAGCCGGGAGGGAAATGCGGTGCAATATGCGTCTGCGGCAGTTCAGGCCCTTCGGTATCATGGAGTCCCGGCACGTTATGTGGAAGGATATCATATCGCGGCTTCTGACCTGGCAGACGATGGGACGGCAGAGGTGACAGGACAGGACGCTCATGCCTGGGCAGAGGTTTATTTTGACGGCGTGGGCTGGCTGCCGCTGGACGTGACGCCCGGATATTATTATGACGCGCTGCGGCTGCAGCAGCTTGTGGAAATGCCGGATGCGGTACATCGGACAGCAGCGCTGGAAGACAGTGAGAAGGGCGCGGATGAGATTAATAATATGGATAGCAGCGCCGGAAGCAGCAAAGCGGAGGATAAGGAAAATGGAGTACTGACGGGCAGAATATGCAAGGGTCTGGCAGCGATTCTGGTGATGTTCTGCACCGTGATTTTCTCAACGGCAGAGCTGCTGCGAGGAATTCAATTCCGGAAACTGGAGCGGGCGCTCCGTGGGTCAGAGTCCGGTGAGCGGGCTGTGCAGGTGGAACTATTGATGTTTGGCATGCTGCGGCTTCTGGGCATTGATGCAAGTCTGGGATGGGCCGCCGACGAGGTGGATCAGGAACTGGCCGGGCGATTCCGTATGATAGAAACCGGTGAATACAAGCGGGCCAGCCAGCTTTTGGAAAAAGCGGTCTATGGAGAGGCTTTTCTGGAGCCCTTCGAGGAGCGTACCCTGTACAGCTTTCTGGATAAGCTGGCGGAGGCCGCAAGAAGCACCGGTCTGGCTGTACGGCTGCGGATCCGATATCTGATTTTTTATAAAAAATAAATTTCGGAAAAAAGTGGTATACTATTTAACAAATGCCCGCCTGTATGGCAGGCAAATAGAAAGACAGGAGAGAAAATGATGACCATAGAAGAATTACAGTCCTATGAGCTGGTGGAAAAGCGTGAAATTGCGGAGTTAAATTCCGTCGGCTATTATCTGAAGCATAAAAAGACAGGGGCAAAGGTATGCCTCTTATCCAACGATGATGAAAATAAGGTATTTTATATCGGCTTCCGTACTCCGGCGCCGGATGATACGGGCGTGGCCCATATCCTGGAGCATTCCGTATTGTGCGGTTCCCGGGAGTTCCCGGTAAAGGATCCCTTTGTGGAGCTGGCGAAGGGCTCCTTGAATACCTTCCTGAACGCCATGACTTATCCGGATAAGACGGTGTACCCCATTGCCAGCTGCAATGATAAAGATTTTCAGAATCTGATTCATGTCTACATGGACGCGGTATTTTACCCTAATATCTATAAAAAAGAAGAAATTTTCCGCCAGGAGGGCTGGCATTACGAGATGGACAGCGAGGACGGCGACCTGACTCTGAACGGCGTGGTCTACAACGAGATGAAGGGCGCGTTTTCCTCCCCGGAGGGCGTACTGGAGCGGGAGATTCTGAACTCCCTTTACCCGGATACCACCTATGCCAATGAGTCCGGCGGAGACCCGGAGTTTATTCCGGATCTGACCTGTCAGCAGTTCCTGGATTTCCATGGCCGCTATTATCATCCCTCTAATAGTTACATTTTCCTGTATGGAAACTGTGATATGGCTGAGAAGCTTCAGTGGCTTGACGAGAACTATCTGAGCCACTACGATTATCAGGAGATTGATTCCGAGGTGCAGACTCAGGCTCCCTTTGAAAAAATGCGCGAAGTGATAAAGGATTATTCCATTTCCGCAGAAGAGAGCGAGGAGGACAACACCTACCTCTCCTACAATAAATCCGTGGGTGACACCCTGGACGCGAAGCTTTATCTGGCTATGCAGGTGCTGGAGTACGTGCTTTTATCCGCCACCGGTGCGCCCTTAAAGCAGGCGCTTCTGGACGCGGGCATCGGCCACGATATTATGAGCTCCTACGACAATGGCGTAAAGCAGCCTGTTTTCTCAATTATCGCGAAAAACGCGAATGAAGATCAAAAAGACGCATTTGTAGAAGTGATTGAGAGTACCTTAAAGAAGCTGTCGGAGGAGGGATTGGATGAGAAGGCTCTCCGCGCCGGTATCAACTATTTCGAATTCCGTTACCGGGAGGCTGATTTCGGCAATTATCCGGCTGGTCTGATGTACGGCCTGCAGGCCTTTGACAGCTGGCTTTATAAGGATGACAGCGCGTTCCTGCACCTGGAGGCGCTGGACAATTTCGCGTTCTTAAAAGAACAGGCGGATAAGGGCTATTTTGAAGGCCTGATTAAAACCTGTCTGCTGGATAATCCCCATGGTTCACTGGTGCTGATTCGCCCGAGGAAGGGCCTGACCGCGGAGCAGGACGAGAAGCTTAAGAGAAAGCTGGAGGCATACAGGAACAGCCTGAGCGCGGAAGAAAAGAAGCAGATTGTGGAATTTACAAAGCACCTGAAGGAGTATCAGAGCGAGCCGTCTCCCCAGGAGGATCTGGCGAAGATTCCGCTTCTTGCCCGGGAGGATATCGACAAGAAAGCACAGCCCTTCCAGAATGAGCTGCGAAAGGCCGGAGACACCGACGTGCTCTACCATGATCTGTTCACCAACGGCATCGGTTATGTGGATCTGGTATTTCGGGCAGGCGGTATTCCGGTGGAGCTGATTCCCTATCTGGGACTTCTGAAAGCGGCCCTCGGTCAGCTAGACACAGAGCATTACACCTATGGTGAGTTTTCCAATGAGCTGAATCTGCACACCGGCGGTATCTCCTGCAGCGTGGGAAGCTACGACAGCGTGCAGAACCCCCGGGATTATACGGCAGTCTTCGAGGTGAAGAGCAAGGCCCTCTACGAGGAGGAGCCCGTGGCCTTTGCCATGCTGCGGGAGATGCTGATGACCTCGAAGCTTCACGATAAGAAGCGCCTTAAGGAAATCGTGGCGGAGACCAAATCCCGTCAGCAGATGGCGTTTCAGACCTCCGGACACTCCATGGCGGCTCTTCGCGCCATGTCCTATTTCTCGTCCAGCGCGGCCTTTTCCGATATGACCGGCGGCGTGGACTTTTATCATTTCATTGAGGATCTGGATACGAACTTTGAGGAGAAATGGGAGACGGCGGCAGAGAAGCTTGCAGAGCTTGCGCGGATGCTGTTCTGCCCGGAAAATCTGCTGGTCAGCTACACCGGCGAGGAAAAGAGCCTCACGGGGCTGGATAAGGAGATTACGAAGCTGACGGCGGCACTGCACCCGAATACCGGCGCAGAGAAAAAGATGTGGGCGCTGGTTCCGGAGCATAAGAACGAGGGCCTGAAAACCTCAGCGCAGATTCAGTATGTGGCCCGGGCCGGAAGCTTCCGGGCAGCGGGACTTCCGTACATCGGAGCCTTGAAGGTACTGCGGATCATCATGAGCTACGATTACCTCTGGAATAATGTGCGTGTGAAGGGCGGCGCTTACGGCTGCATGAACAATTACACCCGCACCGGCAGCGGCTATCTGGTATCCTATCGGGATCCGAACCTTCGGAAGACCAATGAGATTTTTGAGAAGAGCGTGGATTACACAGAGCATTTCGATGTATCCGAGCGCGATATGACCAAGTATATCATCGGAACCATCAGCTCCATGGATACGCCGCTGAACGCCAGAGCCAAGGGCATGCGTTCCTTAAGCGCCTGGATGACCGGAGTCACCGAGGAGCAGGTACAGAAGGAGCGGGATGAGGTGCTTGGCTGCGGTATCGAAGAGATCCGCGCGCTGGCGCCCTACCTGAAAGCGATGCTCTCCCAGAACCATATCTGCGTCATTGGAAATGAAGAAAAGCTGGAGGAACAGAAAGACCTGTTTGAGGTAACGGAGAGTCTGTTCCACTAAGAGATAACCGGTGGGCGCTTCTGCGTCCGCCGTACATAAAATGGAGAATGTATATGGAAAATAACAATTGTAAATCCGGTTTTGCCACTCTGATTGGCCGGCCTAACGTGGGAAAATCCACCCTGATGAACAAGCTGATCGGCCAGAAAATCGCCATCACATCCAATAAGCCCCAGACCACAAGAAACCGCATCCAGACGGTCTATACCTGCGACGAGGGACAGATCGTATTCCTGGACACGCCGGGTATCCACAAGGCCAAGAATAAGCTGGGCGAGTATATGGTCAATGCGGCGGAGCGGACGCTGAAAGAGGTCGATGTAATTCTGTGGCTGGTGGAGCCTACCACCTTCGTGGGCGCAGGCGAGCAGCATATCGCGGAGCAGCTGAAGAAAGTAAAGACTCCGGTGATTCTGGTTATCAATAAGACGGACACGGTGAAGAAGGAGGAGCTGCTGGCGGTCATCGACACCTACCGGAAGCTCCACGAGTTTGACGAGATTGTACCGGTATCTGCCTTAAGCGGCGATAACACCGACACCCTTATCAGGCAGATTTTCAAATATCTGCCCTACGGACCGAAGTTCTATGATGAGGATACAGTGACCGATCAGCCCATGCGCCAGATTGTGGCAGAGCTTATCCGGGAGAAGGCCCTGCGCTGCCTGAATGAGGAGATTCCCCACGGTATCGCGGTATCCATCGACAAGATGAAGGAACGGCCAAACGGCAGGGTCTGCGATATCGACGCTACCATCATCTGCGAGCGGGATTCCCATAAAGGGATCATCATCGGAAAGCAGGGAAGCATGCTTAAAAAAATCGGAAGCGCAGCCCGCTATGAGATCGAGGATATGCTGGAGCTGAAGGTGAATCTGCAGCTCTGGGTCAAGGTCAAGAAGGATTGGCGGGACAGCGATTTTCTGATTAAGAACTTTGGTTATGATAAGAAAGATTTGGAAATGTAAGGAGTAACGAACCGTGCCGTTTACCATTTATTTGCGGGCATACCTGTGCGGAATCTGGATACATTAAGAGTAGATTCAGAATTACGTGATAACAGGGGCGAAGCACATGACATGGGAACAGTTTGAACTGACCGGAGCGGTGGAAGATTACTTAAGCTACAAAGGGATTACCCGGGAGCGGGCGTCAGATGACGCGCGGGAGAAAGGAGAAAGCCGGAGGGCAGAAGACTATGGGACAGATGATCACAGTGACCGGCCTGGTGCTGGCGGCTTATCCCCAGGGGGATTATGACAAGCGCATCATCCTTCTGACCCGGGAACGGGGCAAGATTACAGCCTTTGCCAGAGGGGCCAGGCGGCAGAACAGTCCCCTTCTGGCGGTCTGCAATTCCTTTGTCTTCGGCGAATTTACGGTTTACGAGGGCCGTACATCCTATAATCTGATGCAGGCGAAGGCATCCAATTACTTTCATGAGCTCAGCGGCGATTTCGAAGGGGCCTGCTACGGGTTCTATTTCTGCGAGCTGGCGGAATATTATACCAGAGAGGCCAACGATGAGCTACAGATGCTAAAGCTTCTGTATCAGTCCCTGAGAGCGTTATGTAAACCAAGCATCCCCAACGAGTTGATCCGATACATATATGAACTGAAGGTGCTGGTGGTGAACGGCGAATGTCCGCCGGACTTCGGGCAGCTGGACATTTGCGAATCCACTTTGTATACCTTACAGTATATTGCGGCCTCATCCATCGAAAAATTGTATACCTTTAACGTGTCGCAGCAGGTGCTGGGGGAGCTGCGGTTTGTGCTGCACCGGTACCGGGAGCGGTATATGGAGGGGCATTTTAAGTCGCTGGATGTTCTGGAGACCTGTGTGAAGTGAATTTTCAGTTGAAAAATGCCGGGAAAGACGCTATACTATATGGGATTCCCTGAGGTAATCACCTCAGAAGAGAAGTGGGAGGAGTATCGATGAGAAAATCAGTCTGTTTCTGTCTCCTGATCGGTATGGTATCGGTTCTGGTCGGCTGCGGCGGTTCTGTCCCCAAGGAGAGTACGATTGCGGTAGACAAAAAAGGAAAGATAACCGACACGATTGTGGAGGAATTTGACAAGGATTTCTACGATTCCGAAGAGCTTCAAAGTGAGATAGAGTCGGAGCTTGCAGAGTATAATAAGAACTATGCCACCGACCATATTACCATGAAGAAGTTCGAGGTAAAGGACGGGACTGCGACCCTGCAGCTGGTCTTTGACGGAAGCGAATACTATGAGGATTACACGGAGACGACGCTGTTCAACGGAACCGTGGCGGAAGCGCAGGCCGGGGGTTATGAGCTGAACGGCGAACTGCTTGATGCAGACGGGGCGAAGACCTCACTGGGTGACCTGGACGGCGCGGACGAGGCGAAGGTTCTGGTGATGGAGACCGACGAGACTGTGAAGGTAGAGGTTCCCGGCACGATTCTTGCGGTATCCGCAGGAGGCAATGTAAATGTAACCGGTAAAAAGCAGGCGGCTGTCGCAGACGGCGGACTGTCATATATCATTTATAAATAAGCGAAGAGGAGAAAAGCAAATGGAAAAGACAATGGACAAAATTGTATCTCTGGCAAAGGCAAGAGGCTTTGTATATCCGGGTTCTGAGATTTACGGCGGGCTGGCCAACACCTGGGATTACGGCAATCTGGGTGTAGAGCTTAAGAACAATGTAAAGCGCGCGTGGTGGCAGAAGTTCGTACAGGAGAATCCGTACAACGTGGGTGTAGACTGCGCCATCCTGATGAACCCGCAGACCTGGGTAGCGTCCGGACATCTGGGCGGCTTCTCCGACCCGCTGATGGACTGCAAGAGCTGTAAGGAGCGTTTCCGTGCCGATAAGCTCATCGAGGACTATATGGCTGAGAACGGCATTGAGATCGAGGGATCGGTAGACGCATGGTCCCCGGAAGAAATGAAGGCTTATGTGGATGAGCACAATATCTGCTGTCCGTCCTGCGGAAAGCATGATTTCACTGATATCCGTCAGTTCAACCTGATGTTCAAGACCTTCCAGGGTGTTACCGAGGATGCGAAGAACACAGTATATCTCCGTCCGGAGACTGCACAGGGTATCTTCGTAAACTTCAAGAACGTACAGAGAACCTCCAGAAAGAAGATCCCGTTTGGTATCGGACAGATTGGTAAGTCCTTCCGTAACGAGATTACACCGGGTAACTTCACCTTCCGTACCAGAGAGTTCGAGCAGATGGAGCTGGAGTTCTTCTGCAAGCCGGGTACTGACCTAGAGTGGTTCGCCTACTGGAAGCAGTACTGCATCGATTGGCTGAAGTCCCTCGGCATGAAGGATGACGAGATGCGTGCCCGCGATCATTCTCCGGAGGAGCTGTGCTTCTACAGCAAGGCGACTACGGACCTTGAGTTCCTGTTCCCGTTCGGCTGGGGCGAGCTGTGGGGCATCGCAGACAGAACTGATTATGACCTGACTCAGCATCAGAATGTATCCGGACAGGATATGTCCTACTTTGACGATGAGTCCAAGGAGAAATACATTCCCTACGTTATCGAGCCGTCCCTGGGCGCGGATCGTGTAGTTCTGGCGTTCCTGTGCGCAGCCTACGACGAGGAGGAGTTGGAGGGCGGCGATGTGCGTACCGTGCTTCATTTCCATCCGGCACTGGCACCGGTGAAGATCGGCGTGCTGCCGCTGTCCAAGAAGCTGAACGAGGGCGCGGAGAAGATTTTCGCGCAGCTTAGCAAGAAGTATAACTGTGAGTTTGACGACAGAGGTAATATCGGTAAGAGATATCGCCGCCAGGATGAGATTGGTACGCCGTTCTGCGTGACCTATGACTTTGAGTCTGAGACAGATGGCGCGGTTACTATCCGTGATCGTGATACCATGGAGCAGGTTCGTGTGAAGATTGACGAGCTGGATGCTTACTTTGCAGAGAAATTCACATTCTAATTTTATTTCA
>CAKROP010000060.1 GCA_934373375.1 uncultured Anaerosacchariphilus sp. | reverse complement strand
ATAATAATCGTCCCAGTAGGGCACATCGTCCTTGAAGGTTCCGCCAAGAGACGGATCCCGGAGCGTGCTTCCGCTCCGATAATAGCGTTCCACATAATCCGGATCGGTCACTTCATGATTTCGAATCACATCCAATGACAGCAGGACGCCCTTAATGCTAAGGTATTTTCCATAAAATCCCAGTTTATCTGTCCTCGGATAGGGGATCCGATAAAACTGATTCTGATGCAGGGACGGATCCACGAAAGCAGAAATATTATCCACGCCGATCATGACATTTTTCGGAATGATTCCATTGGCAATCATCTCCTGCAGGTTCTCCAGATGCTCCGCCGGCAGTCCTTCTGAATAGGACATATTGTACCATTTTCCATCCGGAATGTTCTCCACGTCCACAAAACCGGTCCGGGAGGAACCGAACAGGAAGGAATCAAACTTGTCCGGATTATGCAGGATGTACTGCATTTTAATGTAATTGCTGTTGGGCTCTACCCCATTATCCCGGATTTTCTGCCAATGAAAAACATTGTAAGGATCCACCGCCATGGGAATGGCCAGCTCCAGAATCAGGATAAAAATCACAAACGGCGCAATTTTACGTAAAAATCGTCTCATAGATGTCCTCATTAAAACTGAAAGTATACAAAACTGTACTCGCCCAGCTGACGACTGTAAAGCACGACAAAAATCAGGGCGAAATAAAATGCATAGCGCACCGGCTTACCAAAACGGTCAAACCACTGACATACATCTTCCTTAAGCGCAATATAATCGTGCGCCATAAGCAGCACCACCCAGAACAGCACCAGCTTCAGTTCGTTGCTCTGAATCAGCCCGGCTTTTTTGAAGGCCACGTAACATTCCTTCACATAACTCAAAGGATGGGTAATGCCGTCAAAGAGATGGGTCAGAATATAAATTGCGTCTGACATGGTATTTGCCCGGAAAAACAGCCAGGCCAGGGTCACAAAGGCAAAAGTCAGAAGTACTCTGAACCTGTTTTTTCCCTCTTTTCCGGGTGGGAAATACTGATTCCAGATCCGTTCGAATATCTGCGCCGCGCCGTGAAGTCCGCCCCAGATCACAAAAGTCCAGCTGGCCCCATGCCAGAGACCGCTTACCAGAAAGGTCACAAGCAGATTCCGGTAAGTCTTCCATTTTCCGGCACGGCTGCCGCCCAGCGGAATATACACATAATCCCGGAACCAGGTGGACAGAGAAATATGCCATCTGGCCCAAAACTCTTTCACAGAAGCCGCGAAATAAGGGCTCTTGAAATTATTGACCAGATCAATGTCAAAAAGGCAGGCCACGCCCCGGGCAATATCCGAATAGCCTGAAAAATCACAGTAAACCTGGAAGGCATAGAAAAATGTGGCCACGCCAAGAGCCAGTCCTGTAAAATTTGTCACCTGATTGTATACAATATCCACGCTGGAAGAAAGCACATCCGCAATGGCAATTTTCTTAAAGTAGCCCCATGCAATCAGCTTGGTACCCCGGATAGCCTTGTCACAATCAAATGAATGCTCTTTCTCTATCTGCGGCATCAGCTGCTCCGCCCGCTCGATGGGGCCGGCCAGCAGAAGCGGGAAGAAGGACACAAAGGCCGCGTATTTTCCAAAATGGCGGCAGGCCTTCGTTTTTCCCTTATAGACGTCGATCACATATCCAAGCGTCTGGAAAGTATAGAACGAGATACCTACCGGAAGCACAAGCTTCAGCGTCACCGGGCTCATGGAAATCGATGCGCGCGCCAGGAGCGCTGTCACAGAACTGCTCAGGAAATTAAAGTATTTGAAAAAGAACAAAAGACCGAGGCAGACCAGCAGGGCCAGACCCATACATAGCTTCTTTTTCTTCTGTTCTTCTGTTTTCTCAATCACGAGTGCCGTTCCGTAAGAGACTGCCGTAGTCAGCAGAATCAGCAAAATGTATTTCGCGTTGGCGCTCATATAAAAGTAGTAACTGGATACCAGCAGGACGCCCCACCTGTGTTTCGGGGGCGTCAGCCAGTAAATCGCAAATACAATGGGTAAAAATACATAAAATGCATTGGAATTAAACAGCATTTAAAAGTTCCTCTAAGGTCTTTCGGATCTCTTTGATAAAATCACCGCTGGAAAGCACTGTCGGATTCGGAAGGGTCGTAATCAGTGCCAAATCCTTGGTCATTTTTCCGTTTTCAATGGTTGCGATGGAAGCCTGCTCCAGTTTATCCGCAAACTCTGTCAGAGCCGGGTTCTGATCCAGCTCTCCGCGCTTTCTTAAGGCGCCGGACCATGCGAAGATGGTCGCCATGGAATTGGTAGAGGTCTCCTCACCCTTCAAATGCTTGTAATAATGGCGCTGTACGGTTCCGTGTGCTGCCTCATATTCGTAATATCCATGCGGAGATACCAGCACAGAGGTCATCATAGCCAATGAACCAAAGGCAGTGGCAATCAAATCGCTCATGACGTCGCCGTCATAGTTCTTGCAGGCCCAGATATAACCACCCTCGGACTTGATCACACGGGCTACCGCGTCATCGATCAGCGTATAGAAATAGGTAATGCCAAGTTTCTCAAACTGCTCTTTATATTCCTTCTCATAAATCTCCTGGAAGGTATCCTTGAAGAAATGATCATATTTCTTGGAAATCGTATCCTTGGTATCAAACCACAGATCCTGCCTCTGGGAAACCGCATAGGAAAAGCAGCTTCTGGCGAAGCTTTCGATGGAGCTCTCCAGATTGTGCATGCCCTGGACCACGCCGCCCTCTTTGAAGTCATGGATAGTCTCACGCAGCTCGGTTCCATCCTCACCGGTAAATACAAGCTCACATTTTCCGGGACCCGGAATCCGCATTTCCGCAGCCTTGTATACATCACCATAAGCATGACGTGCAACGGTAATTGGTTTCTTCCAGTTTTTTACATACGGTTCAATACCCTTTACGATAATCGGAACCCGGAATACCGTTCCGTCGAGAATCGCCCGGATGGTACCATTGGGGCTCTTCCACATCTGTTTTAAATCGTACTCCTCCATGCGGGCCGCATTAGGGGTAATGGTCGCGCATTTCACCGCCACACCGTACTTCTTGGTAGCTTCTGCAGCGTCCACGGTCACCTGATCGTCCGTCGCGTTCCGGTGTTCCAGTCCCAGGTCATAATATTCGGTCTTTAAATCAACAAATGGAAGAAGAAGCTCATCCTTTATCATCTTCCAGAGAATCCGTGTCATCTCATCTCCGTCCATCTCTACCAGCGGAGTTGTCATCTTAATTTTTTCCATCGTAGGTCCTCCTAGGGTTTGCGTTTTTCCGCGCTTTGCTCTTTATTATAGACGATTCCCCCTGGGACTGCAAGTTCAAAATCGTCCCAGCGCCGCAAATGCCTGATAGAGATTCAAGGCACCGTAGCCCCAGGAGCGGTTGGGATAAAGGAGGGACGCGCTTCGATCCGCGCCGCGAACCAACAGCTGTTTGATTTCCAGTGTTCCTAACGTCATCCGGTTTTTCCGCACAATTCCCCATTCCAGTAAAAGTGCTGCCGCACCGGCTGTCACTGCTGCCGCGGCACTGGTTCCGGTAAGATTCACTGCCCGGTTTTCCGGCCCATAAGCCGCTACCGCCACCCCGGGCGCCGCCAAATCCGGCTTGATTCTCCCGTTTCGTGTAAATCCCCTTCCGGAATCCATATAAATACTGCCATTGGAAGAACGGTAAGCCCCTGTGGTAATCGGCGTCTCCGTATTGCCCGGCTCCGTCAGTGTGATATCCGGATTCGAGTTTAAAAATACAGTTTCACTGCTTACAAAGCCTGTCACCGGCAGCCAGATGTTGTAGACGCCATCTACGATACGTTCCCCGTAGACACGGATCCGCCAGATTCCCGGAGACGGGTCAGCCATGCGGACAACAATCAGCTGATCGCCGCTAAAGGGATTCAGTGTCTGGAAATTCACATAGATCACTGTATTTTCAAAGAGGAAATCAAACATCCAGTTTTTCTGTCCCGAGGTGACCCGCGGAACCTCTTCCCCCGAAGGCGATATGAGTGATACAGAAAATACATCCGGTGTGTTACTCCACAGCTCCATCATCACGCCCTGTTCCCGCTCTGCCACCCTCACCTCCACATCCTGGTATGGATCCCCCTCTCCCATCACGCCATAATAATGGTGCCCCTGATTGGCCTCATTCCCCCCTGCAAGAATGATACAACGGCCCGCCCGGACGGCGATGGCGTTAAGATAAGAGGATAAAGGCGAAGTGCCGGTATGGCCGCCCATATTGCTGCCAAGAGCCAGGCAGATGACCAGGGGCAGGCTTTCCCTTTGCGCCAGCTCATGCAGGAAACGGACCCCCAGCATGATATCATTTTCCTGATAAGCTTCCGCTTCCTCAGGTACCAGAAAATAGTCCTTCAGATAGCGCTTGGCCGGTTTCAGTTTTACCATGGCAATGGACGACAACGGCGCGGCTCCGATCCAGCCGGTTTCACGGTTTTCGCTTCCCGCCGCAATGGACGCAAGCTTCGTTCCATGGCCGGAAATATCCCGGGTGGGCACTGTTTCATAAGGCTGTTCCGCAGACAGCGCCTCATTGATCTCTGACATTGTATACACACTGCCATAGTGAATACCCTCCGGCGGCGTTCCGTTCTGATCCGTCTGGTCCCAGATGGCCAGAATCCGGCTTTTTCCCGCATTGTCCAGGAAGCAGCGGTTCCGATAATCAATCCCTGTATCAATAAACCCCACCAGTACGCCCTGTCCCCGAAGGTTCAGGACCGGCTGATTCTGCAGAGCCAGAATTCCGGAAATCTCCAGATTTTCCGTCTGCAGCGTTGTATACAAAGTAGGAAATAATTCATAACTGTACTCGTACAGCCGTTCCCGATCCGCCGTCCATTTTCTGCGATCCGCGTAAAATACCGTGTAGTAATCATTGATGCGCTGCACGCATACATCCGGATAGATTTCCCGGATATCCTCCTCCCGTACATTGGTCTGCCAGATAAAATCCGCGTAATTTTCCGACACTATTTTTTCGCTGCATGCTTCATCCATACTGCACCGCCCGTAAGTTTTTTTTACAGCCTATGCAAGCTTTATCTGATCATGCTTTTTTCAGAAGCCCCGGCAGCCAGATTTCACCAAAGCCCTGATGGTTCGGGGCAAGTCTCAGATCTCTGCAGCCTGTCTGCAGCCGCTTTTTTATCTGTTCATTGGTAAGCCCCGGTTCGGCGGACAAAAGTAAGACAAGCGCTCCTGCTGTCACAGAGGTTGCCATAGAAGTACCGGATTTAACGCTGTAAAACGGATTGCCCGGGCTCTCAAAATCCGCCCGGCAGGAACGAATTTCCGCTCCAGGCGCCACCACCTCCGGCTTAAGAACGCGCGCCGAAATGGGACCCCTGCCGGAATAATGCACCCTTCGGATGCCGCGCACCGGAACGGCCAGTTCATCATCAGAGGAACCCACTGTAATTACCTTTTCACTGGTTCCCGGAACCGTAATGCTGGATCTGGCAGGCCCCTGATTTCCGGCTGCCGCGCAGATCACAAAGCCCGCGTCCCAAGCCTCCTCCACAGCGCTTATGAGCTCTGTCCGTATCTCAGCCTTTGGTACTCTCCCGCCCACAGAAATATTAATAACGCGGACGTTGTATTCTTTTCCGTGCTCCATAAGCCAGTGCAGGGCCCGAATCAGTCCCACACTGTCCCCATTTCCCCTGCTGTCCAGAATCTTCAGGGAAACAAAATGGCATCGCGGCGCAAGTCCCTGGTACCTGCCGCCGGATGCCTCTCCGGTTCCTCCGATAATTCCGCTGATATGGGTTCCATGCCCGCAGTCGTCCGCCGCGCCACCGGAATTTGTAAGATAATTATAAGCATAAACCACCCGGCCCCTTAAGTCCGGGTGTCTGTCATTGACGCCGGAATCCACAACCGCCACACCGACGCCCTCCCCATAGAGGCCAAGCCGGTATGCCGACTGTGCTTCAAGCAGCCTTCTCACGCGATCCATACAGAAAAGACTCCCTGCTTTTCTGTTATTTTATGCATCCCCACAGCGTACTGCCATTCGAAACAGCACAAAGCCCGCCGCGAACATTACCGCAAGCATGGCCACACCCGCGCGGGATGTATGGAACAGCTGGGTGGAGATACCCATCAGCATGGTTCCCACAAAGGCCGCGCCTTTGCCGAAGATGTCAAAGAAGCCGAAAAATTCTGTCGCTTTCTCCTTCGGGATAATCCGCGCAAAATAAGACCGGGACAGAGACTGAATCGCCCCCTGGAATACCGCCACCCAGACAGCCAGAAACCAGAACTCCCATGCCTTGTCAAGCTGCAGCGCAAAGAGCACCACGCCAAAATAGCTGACGATGGAGGCCTCGATCAATGTAGTATTGCGCACCTTCCTGGATAACCATCCAAAGAGAATCGAGCAGGGAAACGCCACTATCTGGGTCAGCAAAAGAGCCAGTAACAGGTTCGTATCACTGATGCCCACGTCCTTGCCATAAGAGGTTGCCATGTCAATAATCGTGTATACACCGTCGATATAGCAGAAGAACGCCAGCAGAAAATACCAGATCTTTGGCGTCCTTCGAATTTCCGCAAAGCTCTGACCCAGGCGGCGGAAGCTGTCCTGCACAGGATGCGCTGTCCGCTCCACATAATGGATCTGCTGATAGCTTCTGAGAAGCGGCAGGGTCACCAGAAACCACCAGGCCGCGTTGACCAGAAAAGCCACCGCCGTAGCCGCACTTCCCGACAGGCCGAAAGCATCTGCCTTCAATACAAAAATCAGGCTGAACACAAAAGGAATACAGCTTCCGATATAGCCCCAGGCATAACCTCTGGCGGATACCTCATCCATCCGCTCATCTGTAGTCACATCACCAAGCATGGCGTCATAAAAGACCAGACTGGCATTTAAGCCCACCTTGGCAATCACATAGACCGCCAGAAAGGCAAGCCAGGTCTTCGGAACCGCAAGACCTGCACAGCCCAGCACGCCCATCATCATAAAGAAGGTGAAAACCGGCTTTTTATAACCTTTGGTATCCGCGAAGCTTCCCAGTACCGGACCCAGAATCGCCACGATGATAGTCACAAGTGATGTGGCATAGCTGAAATACGCGGTGGAATCCGCAGCGGAAATGCCGCTGGACGCTGCCACATTTTTATAATAAATCGGTATAATCGTAGACGCCAGCATAACGAAGGCCGAATTGCCCACATCATACAGAATCCAGCGTCTTTCCAGTTTCGTTGTCTTATTCATCCTCTTTCTCCCTCAAAAGCTTTTACTCAAAATCCCGGTTCAGCCGTTCGCTGAGCCCTGAATCATTGCTGACAGCCCGAACGTATTTTATAATCTCCTCTGTGGTCGGCTCTACAGCTCTGTTCAGAAGACGTTCCAGCGTCATACCGCTCTCCACACATTCCAGATTCACCTGACCGTCCATCACCAGGCCGCCAATCCCCTTTTTCTGGCCAATTAAGGAGAAAAAGCCTTTCAGGAGCTTCGCTTTTGCTTTGGATGGGCACTGGAACATCCGAATGGTTTTCTTAAAGCCCAGAATACAGGCATCCACCTGATCGGCTGACACATCTTCCAGTACCGATGCGATGGCTTCTTCCGTATCCAGATCCCGAATCAGATGCCGGGTGCAGTTGTTCGTAAGCGGATCCTTTCCATCCTCGATCATAAGTTCCCGGTCGAAATCCGTCTCAATCTCCAGATGACCAAGATCTCTCTCATCCATATAACGGCTGATATAGGGATGGCATTCGCTGTCAAGCATGTAGTGGCACATGAAACCGCAGAGATAGGACAACAATACGTAATTTGGCCTCTTTTGATACTGTTTTCTCGCTTTTTCAAAAAAAGACCTTGCCGTCTCTTCATGCATCTTCACGCCCAGCTGATTGATGCGGTTTTTTGAATAAGGATGGTAATAGAATAAGAGATCCGGTCCGTGGAGTCCCAGCAGGTAGGCCGCTTTATTCTCCTTTATCATTTCCCGAAGCTCCCCGGGCAGCGCCCGATAGACTTTCTTTCCGAATTTATAATGTGCGTAGGTTGCAGGCATAGATACCCTTCCTTTCTTCTGTGTTGTAATATGCAGACCCTCTGAGATCTTACTTTTGTATTGTCTCACATAATCTTCTTTCTTACAACCTCTATCCCGGTAAATTTTCTGTTATCTTTTTTCACACTTTTTCAGTCCTCTCATACTATGGCAATATAAATAATTCATTTTCCTGGAGGATTTATTATGAGTGATTTAACTGCTACCAATTGCGGATGTGGCTGCGACAATGGTAACAACGGCTGCTGCAGCACTCTGATCTGGCTGCTGCTTCTGACTTCCTGCTGTGGCAACGGCAACGGTTTTTTCGGCGGAAACGGCTGTGGCAATGACAACAGCTGTCTGTGGCTGATTCTGATTCTGTGCTGCTGCGGCGGCTGTGGAAACGGAAGCTTTTTCGGCAACAATGGCTGTGGCTGTGGGAATGGATGCGGCTGCTAGCCCACTTTTCCGGGGGCTGTTGCAAAATAGATGAGTAATCATCTATGGAGCAGCAGCTCCTTTTTCATTCATACTTCTTCTGTTTTCCCATATATTTATTACAAAAAACCGGAGGCACTCAGATGAAGCCTGGCGACGAGCGCTATCGGATCCTCTATGAACTTCAGCATAAATGCAATGAGTTGAATCGAAAAATTGATTCTCTGATTCGCATGATGGAAATACTGACTACGTATATGCAGTATTCCAGCATGATGGCTGAAATGACGGCTGTGCAGACACCCGGCTCTGGTTCTGATCGCGGTGCTGATGACGGGCAGGCTTCTTTTGATGGTACGCCGGAAGGGAGTGAACGTATGGATCCCAAGGAGTTTCAGAAGATTATGAATATGGCGAAGAGTTCGGATCATCCGATATCGGAGGGGGAGTTTCAGGAGATTTTTAATACGCTGAAGCAGGGGACGTCGGAGGAAGAGGTGGCGCGGATGGAGCAGATGGTGAAGCTGGCGCGGAGTTTTATGAAGTAACGGACGAAAAAGGCCGGCGAAAAAAATTTTCCGCCAGCCTTTTTCTGACTTCCTATGTTGTACACCACCTATTCCTTGGCGTTACGGTTGATGAACTGTGTCTTTATTTTGGAATACATGATCTTCTGGCTATGGTAAAGACCATAATATCCCGACTGCATGTAACTGATTGCGATAGCAATAAAATAGAACGGGGCTCCTTCAAAACCGAACATTTCCAGGCTGATAAGCAGCGAGGAGATGGGACTGTTGGTGACGCCGCAAAATACTG
>CAKROP010000059.1 GCA_934373375.1 uncultured Anaerosacchariphilus sp. | reverse complement strand
ACGGCAGGATCGTCAGCGCCTCGGCGATACGTGTCTGGATGGGGCCGTAGCTGATGGGCTGGAACACCACGCAGAGACCTACATAGATAGCAGCGATCATAGCTGCCTGGGTCATAAACTGCACTTTGTTTGTTTTCATATTCAGTTCTCCTTTAGTTTTGTTTTACGAGTGGAAGGTCACGAACACTCGATTCATTTAACGCCGGGAATCGGCGGAAGCCCGATAAGACCTTGGTTTTTGGGGCTTTGCAACGTGTGATAGTATAACACGACAGCAGTGTAAAATCAAGTCCCGGAAAAATGTGAAAAATACGTTGACTTAAATGTTATAAAATGTTATGATGTGTTATACAGAACGGGAATAATATAACAAATCTTAACAAGAGGATGTATCAATATGAATCTGCTCAGAAAAGAGACCATAGGAAAATATATCCAGGAGAAGGGCGCTGTCACCGTAAAGGAGCTGGGAACTCTTTTTCCGGAGGTTAGTCTGATGACCATTCACCGTGATCTGGAGAAGCTGGAGCGGGAGGGTGTGATAACCCGGACCCGGGGCGGAGCCATAGCCGTGACGCAGGGTTCCAGTCCTACGGAGGCTAAGCTGGAGGCGCGGATGCAGACCAATATGAAAGCGAAGCGCGAGATGGCGAAGAAAGCATTGAAGCTGATTGAACCGGGAAGCGCCATTTTTATGGACGCCGGGACATCCAGTATTGCGCTGGCACAGACCCTGCCGGACATGGATTTGAATATATTTACTACCGCGCCTAATGTGGCGATTGAACTTTCGAGGCTGTCTGCACCTACGATTCACATGTGCTGCGGAACTTTGAACCGGCTGAATCAGGCCGTATCCGGACAGAGCACCCTGCAGATGCTTCGGGGCATCAATATCGCGCTGGCGTTCATAGGCGTATCCGGTTACACAGACCAGGGCGGTTTTACCTGCGGTAAAGAGGATGAGATGCTGGTGAAACGGCTTATGGTGGAACGGGCCGGGAAAAAGGTGATTCTGATGGACAGCTCCAAATGTGGAAAGATTTTACCTTACACCTTTGGAAATGTGGAAGATGTGGATTATATCATTACCGATGGCGAGGTCCCGGCGTCTTTAAGAGAACGGGCTGAGAAAGCCGGAACCGAGATTCTGTAAAGAATCATGAGCATGTGAGCAATAAAAATGGAACTATATAGGAAAGGATAATGGAGGGTAAAAAAATGGCAGTAGGCGTATTGATGCCAAAAGCGGGAATCACCGTAGAAGAATGTGTGATTACGGAATGGCTGAAGAAGAAAGGCGACCACGTAAATGTGGGCGATGTTCTTTTCACCTATGAGACGGACAAGGCTTCTTTTGAGTGCGAGTCCACAGCAGAAGGAACACTTCTGGACATTTTCTATGAGGATGGAGACGAAGTACCGGTTCTGGTCAATGTCTGTGCTATCGGACAGCCGGGAGACGATATTTCCGGAATTAAAGAAGGCGGATCCGCACCGGCAGCAGAAGCAGCACCGGCAGCAACACCCGCACCCGCGGCAGCACCTGCGCCGGCGGCAGCACCCGCAGGCGGTGCGCACATGGCACAGGGCGTCCTGATGCCGAAGGCAGGAATCACGGTAGAAGAGTGCGTGATTACCGAGTGGCTGAAGAAAGAAGGAGACCAGGTCAATGTAGGCGATGTTCTCTTTACATATGAGACAGATAAGGCATCCTTTGAGTGCGAATCCACGGCGGCAGGAACACTTCTGAAGATCTTCTATGAGGATGGAGACGAAGTTCCCGTACTGGTGAATGTCTGCGCCATCGGACAGCCGGGCGACAGCATCGAGGGTCTGAAGGAAGGCACCGCACCGGCGGCAGCGCCCGCAGCGGCTCCGGCTCCGGCAGCAGCACCTGCACCGGCGGCAGCACCCGCAGGCGGCGCACATATGGCAACGGGCGTCCTGATGCCGAAGGCGGGAATCACCGTAGAGGAATGCGTGATTACCGAGTGGCTGAAGAAAGAAGGAGACCAGGTCAATGTAGGCGATGTTCTCTTTACATATGAGACGGATAAAGCATCCTTTGAGTGCGAGTCCACAGCGGCAGGAACTCTGCTTAAGATTTTCTACGGCGACGGAGACGAAGTACCTGTACTGGTCAATGTCTGTGCTATCGGACAGCCGGGCGACAGCATCGAGGGTCTGAAGGAAGGCACCGCACCGGCGGCAGCGCCCGCAGCGGCTCCGGCTCCGGCAGCAGCACCTGCACCGGCGGCAGCACCCGCACCGACAGCAGCGCCGGCAGCAAGCGGCCCGGCTAACCCGGACGCTAAGGTATCTCCGAGAGCAAGAAAGGCAGCTGCCGAACTTGGTGTAGACGCTACAGCGGCAGCCGGTACCGGCGCTCACGGAAGAGTCATGGAAGTAGATGTGAAGACCTATGCGGCAAACGCGCCGGCACCTGCAGCGGCTCCGGCTGCGGCAGCACCTGCAGCTCCGGTTACAGTAGCAGAAGCTCCGAAGGCAGCACCTGCAGCAGACGACGCAGAGTACACCGATGTGAAGTTCTCCGGCGTCAGAAAGGCCACCGCGAAGGGCATGATGAAGTCCTTAAGCACCATGGCTCAGCTGACCCATTACCATTCCTTCGACGCGTCCGCACTGCTGGCTCTGAGAAAGCAGATCAAGGCCAACGGCGAAGCGATGGGCATGCCGAATATCACTTTGAACGATATGGTACTTTTTGCGGTATCCAGAATCCTTCTGCATCACCCGGATTTGAACGCGACTATGCCGCAGGAGAACATGCTCCGTCAGTACCATCACGTACATCTGGGTATGGCGGTAGATACTCCGAAGGGACTGTTCGTACCGACCATCTTCAATGCGGATCAGATGAGTCTGGCAGAGATAAGCACAGAGGCAAAGCGTCTCGCAAAGCTTTGTCAGGAAGGCAAGGCTACACCGGATATGCTTTCCGGCGCTACCTTCACCGTATCCAATGTAGGTTCCCTGGGCGTGGAGATGTTCACCCCGATTGTAAATCCGCCTCAGGTAGGTATCCTGGGCGTGTGCGGAACCACCACCCGCATCAAGGAAGTAAATGGAGAAATCAAGCCGTATCAGGCTATGGGACTTTGCCTGACCTACGACCACAGAGCCATCGACGGCTCCCCGGCATCCCGCTTTGTAAAAGAGCTGTGCGGTGCGCTTGAGAACTTCTCACTTCTGATGATGAAATAATTTTATTTAGCCAACCAACTTTCAAGCCGGGGGCGACACCAACCCCGCCCTCGGCTACTGCCATTTTGATACTATTCAGCAATTCACATAGACGCATAGGGCGTTTAGCCCAAGCGAGATGGAGTGCGGAGCACGGAATCGAGCCTGCACTGCGTCCGTGCTGAATAATATAGAACTTAACCAAATCAAAAAAAGGAGAAAAAACATGCCAAAGTCATTATATGTAGATCCGGACAAAATGCGTGCGGAAGGAAAAATCACATTTAAAGACATCCCGATCAATGTATACAAAAAGAGCGTAAAGGAAGAGGTAGAGGAAGGCAACTATACCAAGGAAGACCTGCTCCGTATCTACCGCGATATGAGCATCTGCCGTGAGTTCGAGGATATGCTGAACCAGATCAAGACTCAGGCGAAATATGCGGACGTGGAGACGACTTATCCGGGTCCGGCCCATCTGTCCCTGGGACAGGAGGCAGCCGCAGTCGGCGAGGCTTATCTGTTGGGCAAAGAGGACTTCACCTTCGGAAGCCACAGAAGCCACAGTGAGATTCTGGCAAAAGGTCTGTCCTGTATCCAGAAGCTGAATGACAAAGAGCTGATGGACACCATGGAGAATTTCTTCGACGGCAAGACCCTGAAGGCTATCCAGACTGTCAGCAAAGCAGACGGCGATGTAAAAGAGCTGGCTATCGAGTTCCTGGTATACGGCGCTCTGGCAGAGCTGTTTGCCCGTGAAAATGGTTTCCACAAGGGACTGGGCGGCTCCATGCATGCGTTCTTCCTGCCCTTCGGTATCTACCCGAACAATGCATTGGTAGGCGGTTCCGCAACCATCGCGACAGGAGCATCCCTGTTCAAGAAATGTAACGACAAGGACGGCGTCGTAGTAGCCAACCTGGGCGACGGCTCCATGGGACGCGGTCCCGTATGGGAGGCACTTTCCTTCGCTACCATGGATCAGTACCGTACGCTGTGGGAAGAGGGAAGAAAGGGCGGCCTGCCGCTGATCTTCAACATCAACAATAACTCCTATGGTATGGGCGGTCAGACCTGTGGTGAGACCATGGGTTACGGCGAGCTGGCACGTATGGGTGCAGGCGTAACCGAGAGCCAGCTGCATGCAGAGCGTGTAGACGGCTACAACCCGCTGGCTGTTATCGACGCATACAGAAGAAAGCTTCCGCTTGTTAAGAGCGGCGAAGGTCCGGTATTCCTGGATGTGGTTACCTACCGTCTGCTTGGACATTCTACCTCCGACCAGAACGCATACCGTACCAAAGAGGAGATCGAGGCTTGGAAGGCACAGGATCCGATCATCACCTTCCGCAAGGCCATCGTAGACGCAGGCATTGCTGAGGATAGTGAGTTCGATGCTATCTGGGCGAAGACCAAGGAAAGAATGGCTCGCATCTGCCGCCTGGCAGCAGACAAAGAGGCTTCTCCGTATCTGGACTTCGATAAGGATCCGGCTATCGTAGAGCGTCTGATGCTGAACAATGGACACCAGCGCAGCATGGATACCACCAGAGAGCCGTCTGTAATGGGACCGAAGGAGAACTGCAAGCGTTACAATGACATCCAGAAGAAGGTTCGTACACATTACATCGATGGAACAGAAGTAAGCTCCATGAAGCGTTACAATATTCGTGACGCTATCTTCGAACCCATGTTCAATAAATATTATGAAGATCCGACACTCATCGCTTACGGCGAGGATGTACGTGACTGGGGCGGCGCATTTGCCGTATACAGAGGATTTACCGATGTGATTCCTTACTCCAGACTGTTTAACTCACCGATTTCCGAGTCCGCTATCGTAGGTACCGGCGTAGGCTATACCATGTGCGGTGGCCGTGCGGTTATCGAGCTGATGTACGGCGACTTTATCGGATGCTGTGGTGACGAGATCTTCAACCAGATGGCAAAATGGCAGGCTATGAGTGCCGGAATCCTGAAGATGCCGCTTATCTTGCGTGTATCCGTAGGTTCCAAGTACGGCGCTCAGCATTCTCAGGACTGGACCGCAATGTGCGCTCATGTACCGGGCCTGAAGGTTTGCTTCCCGGCTACCCCGTATGAGGCAAAGGGTCTGATGCAGGCAGCTCTGAACGGAACTGACCCGGTTGTATTCTTTGAGAGCCAGAGAATCTACGATGTAGGAGAGAAGTTCCATGAGGGCGGTGTTCCGAAGGAAGAGTACGAGATCACCATGGGTGACGTGGACGTTATCACTACAGGTTCCGATATCACGATTCTGACTGTAGGCGCTACCCTGTACCGTGCATATGATGCAGTGAAGGAACTGAAAGAGAAATACGGTATCTCTGCAGAGCTTATCAATCTGCACAGCCTGGTACCGCTTGATTACACCAAGATTCTCGAATCTGTAAAGAAGACCGGCAAGGTTGTTCTGGCTTCAGACGCATGCGCAAGAGGAAGCTTCCTGGACGATGTGGCAAAGAACATCACCACACTTGCTTTCGATTATCTGGACGCACCGCCCGCTATCGTTGGAGCTCAGAACTGGATTACACCTCCGTTCGAGTACGACAAGTACTTCTTCCCGCAGAAGGAGTGGATCCTGGATGCCATCAACGAGAAGATTATGCCGCTTAAGGATTATAAGCCGGTAACTAATGTGACAGCAGAAGAGGAAATCCGGAAGCTGAAGCTGGGTGTCTAATTCAGAGGTAAGGCGAGTAAAAGATTAAGAGAGAGAATAAAATAGGGCGTCCCATAGAAAGGGACGCCCTATTTTTAAAAACGGTGATTTACAGAAGATAATTTCTTTCCCCGGGCTTTTTAAAATAGGTTTGGTGCATGCCGAGGGTAAGCACCAGAGTCAGAAATTCCGCTACCGGGATAGCGAGCCATGCTCCGGTTACCCCGAGAAACCGGGGCAGAATCAGCAGGGACAGTACGATAAACACCAGCGTCCGTAAGAATGAGATAATTGCGGATACCCTTCCATTGGACAGCGCGGTAAAGAAGCCGGAGGACGTGATATTGATTCCGCTGAACAGAAAATTAATGGCGAAAATCCGAAATCCTGCGTCAGCCAGGGCAAAGGTTTTCGGGTCATGGGTGAAGATGGATACCAGCAGTGTGGAGGTGGCGACGGCAGCCAGGGTCATGAGGAGAGATGACGCAGCCACGAAGAGAAACGAGGTTTTATAGATGCTCCTAAGCTGCTTTCGATTCTGCGCGCCGTACTGGAACCCCACGATGGGACTGATGCCGATGGAAAAGCCCAGATAAAAGCCGTTAAATAAGAACTGCCCATAGAGCAGAATCGTGATGGCGGCTACGCCGTTTTCCCCGGCCAAATCCAGCATAATAATGTTGAAGAGGAAGGTAATCACCGCATTGGAAAGCTGGGTGACCATCTCGGAAGAGCCGTTATAGCAGGCCATAAGAAGTTCTTTCCCATGCAGACGGAAACGGGTGAAATAAAGACCCTTCCGGGAAAGCAGGAAAAAGAATAACCCGGCGATGGCCGGAACGGACTGACCGATACCGGTGGCCAGGGCAGCGCCTGTGATTCCCATAGGGAAGACCAGAATCAGAACGTAGTCCAGAACCGCGTTCAGAATACCGGCGCCGATGGTCAGAAAAAGTCCCAGGGCCGGCATGCCTGCAGTTACCAGATAGGACTGGAACAGAGTCTGCAGCATACAGGCCGGAGCGAACATCAGAGAGGTGGACAGATATGCCTGACAATCTGCCAGCAGAATATCTGTGGAACCTAAAATCCGGCAGATGGGTGTCAGAAATACCTGAGTCAGAATCAGCAGCAGAATGCTGACCGCAAGGCCGATGACCGTGAAACCGGTCAGACATTCCCTGGCCTCCTGGTTCTTGCCTTCCCCCAGATATTTGCTGATAATGGCGTTGCCGCCGGTGCCCAGCATGGTGGCGATGGCAATGACCACATTGATTACGGGAAAAACGATATTGAGGGAAGAAAGAGCATTGCTTCCCAGAAAACGTGAAATATAAATGCCGTCTACAATGGTGTAGAGGGACATGAAAATCATCATGATGATGGATGGAAACGCGAATTTCAAAAGCGCCCAGGGCGTAAAATGCTGATTCAATGACGTACTCATAAATTTCTCCTTTATATCTGTAAGGGATAGCATATAGGATAAGAAGGAATACGTCAAGAAATCTATGGAAAATTAGAGAAAAATTAAGAAACAGAGAAATGACCTGCAAGGAGGAGACGCGACATGAATAATTATTTTGTACAGACCTACACCTGGAACCCCTGGAGAAATCTGGCCGTGGAGAAATATCTGGCAGACAGAATCGAGCCCGGCGACGTGGTGCTTTATCTCTGGCAGAACGATCATACGGTAGTTATTGGCCGCAACCAGAACGCCATTCGTGAGTGCAAAGCCCAGCTTCTGGAGGAGGAGGGAGGCTTTCTGGCCAGACGTACTACCGGAGGCGGAGCCGTGTACCATGATCTGGGCAATCTGAATTTTACGTTTCTGGCATCCCCGGAGCGCTATGATCTGGAAAAGCAGCTGAAGGTGATTCAGGCAGCCTGCCGGAAATTCGGCATTGAAACGCAGTTTTCCGGACGGAACGACATCATTACCGAGGAGGGGTTCAAGTTCTCCGGAAATGCGTTTTCCAAGAATTGCCATTGCAATATTCAACATGGAACCCTGATGGTGGATGTGGATGTGACGCAGCTTGGGAGATATCTGACGCCGTCCAAGGAAAAGATGAAGGCCAAGGGCGTGAAGTCTGTACAGTCCCGGGTATGTAACCTGAAGGCGTTGAATCCGGACATCACCACAGACGCTCTGCGGTCAGCCCTGAAGGAGAGCTTCGTGGAAGCCTACGGCGATTTCTCCGAGCTTAACCCAGCTATCTTTGATAACGCTGAGGTACAGGAAATCTATAATCTTTATTCATCCTGGGACTGGAAGTTCGGCAAGTCTCCTGAGTGCGAGACCTCTTACAGCAGGCGTTTCGACTGGGGTGAGGTGGAGATCTGGCTGCGCCTGAAAAATATGCACATGGAGGAGATCAAGATTTATTCCGATATGCTGGACGTGGAATTCCCGGCGAAGCTGGAGAAGCTGCTTCTTGGTAAACGTTATGACATGCAGGATCTGGATGTTGACGCGGAAGCGGCGGATTTCACGGAGGAACAGAAGAAAAAAGCGAAGGAAGTAAGTGAATGGCTGGCACACTGTTCCTAAACGGGATCTTACAAAGATCTTAAGAAAACGTTAAATTTTCCCGGAGCGAAAAAAAATACTTTTCTTTTTGGAATTCCTTGTATATAATATAAGTTACGCAAATATGTGTTTACACATAACTGAATAACAGCTTGAAAATGTGTAAGACTGATATTATAGAAGAAATTGGATTTGATAAGTGAGAAAGGGGAAATGAAACGATGGCAGGAACAGATATCGGAATTGACCTGGGTACAGCCAGTATCCTTGTATATATAAATGGAAAGGGCGTCGTATTAAAAGAGCCGTCCGTAGTGGCATTTGACCGTGATACCAATAAGATCCGCGCCATCGGCGAGGAAGCCCGTCTGATGCTGGGAAGAACTCCCGGCAATATTGTAGCGGTACGTCCGCTGCGCCAGGGCGTTATCTCTGACTATACCGTAACGGAGAAGATGCTGAAGTACTTCATCCAGAAGGCTACAGGAAAGAGATCCTTTCGAAGACCGCGTATCGCAGTCTGTGTACCCAGCGGTGTAACTGAGGTAGAGAAGAAGGCAGTTGAGGATGCTACCTATCAGGCAGGCGCCCGTGAGGTTATGATCATCGAGGAGCCCATCGCGGCAGCCATTGGAGCCGGTATTGATATATCCCGTCCCTGCGGTAATATGATCGTAGATATCGGAGGCGGTACCAGCGATATCGCTGTTATCTCCCTGGGCGGCGCGGTAGTCAGCACTTCCGTGAAGATTGCGGGAGATGACTTTGACGAGGCTATCGTCCGTTATATGCGTAAGAAGCACAATCTTTTGATCGGTGAGCGTACCGCAGAGGATATCAAGATTAAAGTAGGTACCTGCTATCCCCGCGCGGAGGTGGATCGTATGAGCGTCCGCGGACGTAACCTGGTGACAGGTCTTCCGAAGTCCGTAGAGGTAACCTCTGAGGATTGTGAGGAAGCGCTTCGTGAGTCT
>CAKROP010000058.1 GCA_934373375.1 uncultured Anaerosacchariphilus sp. | reverse complement strand
AACCATCTCTGGCGAACAGATGCAGTGCCACAATTAATATTTCCTCTTTCCTATTACCCATGCACATTTCCTCCAAACTATGAGAAACACGCTCCGCGAGTTTCTCAAGTTATCGCGGCAGTCGCCAAGGTCTTGTGCAAGCACAGACTTTGGCTCGTTGCTCGCGTAAAAAATAAGGGCAGGCAGGTTTTCACCTGTCTGCCCCTGGACTTTTCTATCCCCTTTGGCTTACTCTTCGCCGTCTGCAGCAGCCTCTTTTTCTGCTTCCTCTTCCGCCTCTGCCGCACGCTCCGCAGCCATCTCCTCATTGTAATGATCTGCGTGAAGCACTGCACGCTCTGCGTCCATCTCATCTGAGGAGTCATCATCCTCCGGCATGATCTTGATCAGACCCTGCTCCAGCTCCTGGATCGCAATGGACAGCGGCTTCTTGCCCTTGCCGTCTACGAACGGCTCCTCGCCGCCGATAATCTGGCGGGCACGCTTGGAAGTAGCCAGCACGATGGAATAACGGCTGTTGACTACCGGGGTTTCGCCCTCCTCTACCTCGCTGTTGACGACCTTCATTAAATCGGAATATGACGGATGTAACATGTTTTCACCTTAACCTTTCTGAAATTTGCTGATATCTTTTTTGATCGTGTTAATAAGCTCCAGATTGCGGGAAACACGGCTGTGCTCGCCCTGTATAATCTGATGCACCTGTGTGACACAGGTATCTAAATCATCATTGATGATGAAATAATCATAATTTTCGATGCCCTCGGCCTCCTCGGAAGCTCTGGAAAGACGCTTCTCCACCACATCCAGACTTTCGGTTCCCCGGCCTATCAGGCGGTTCTTCAGAGTCTCCGCATCCGGCGTGGATACGAATAACAGCAGCGTATCCGGGAACCGCTTCTTAATCTGCAGCGCTCCCTGAATCTCAATTTCCAGAATCACGTCCCTGCCCAGGGCCAGCTGCTCTTCCACATAAGCCCGCGGGGTTCCGTAATAATTGCCCACATAGCAGGCGTGTTCGATGAGCGCGTCATCGGCTATCATCTGTTCGAATTCTTCTTTGGTACGGAAAAAGTACTCTCTTCCATCCACCTCACCCTCTCTTGGGCTGCGGGTGGTCGCTGAGATGGAAAGGGCGTAATTATCATAACGTCCCACCAGTTCCTTCATCAGTGTTCCTTTTCCTGCTCCGGAGAAGCCGGACACAACCAGTAAAATTCCTTTTCTGTCCATCTTATTCTCCCTACTCAATATTCTGAATCTGTTCCCGGACCTTTTCGATGCCGGTCTTCAGCTCAATGGCGTGATTGGAAATCTCCAGGTCGTTGGCTTTGGAAAGGATCGTGTTGGCCTCCCGATTCATCTCCTGAGCGATGAAGTCAAGCTTACGGCCCACGCTCTCTTTCTCTTCCAGTGTGGCTCTCGTATGCTCGATGTGGCTGCGGAGTCTCACGATCTCCTCGTCCACACAAATCTTATCCGCGAAAATAGTCACTTCAGAAGCGATACGGCTCTCCTCAATCTGAGTATCGGAAAGGAGCTCCTTTACCTTATCCTCCAGCTTTGCCCGGTACTCGGCCACGATCTGCGGGGAACGCTCCTCCACATAGTCCACATGAACCAGCAGCTCGTCAAGCTTCGCGGTCAGATCCCGCTTCAGGTTCTCGCCCTCCGTCACGCGGGTGGCTACGAACTGCTCGCAGGCGCCCTTTAAGGCCTGCTCCAGAAGCTTCCAGAGTTCTTCTTCGTCATCCTGCACTTCCTCCATAACCAGAACCTCCGGATAACGGGACAGGGCTCCTACCTTCACATCCTGATCCAGGCCGAAATCCTCTGCCATCTGCTTTAAATACTTCAGGTACTCCGCGGCAATTTCCTTATTATAATGAAGCGCCATATTGCTCTCGGACAGATCCTCGTAGGTTATAAAAATGTCCACCTTGCCCCGCTGAATATAAGTCTTCAGGAGGCTTCGGATGGCAGATTCAAAATAATTCAGCTTCTTCGGCATCTTGATGGCCACGTCCAGATATCTGTGGTTGACGGACTTCATCTCCACCGTCATTTTCCGATCTCCTTCAGATACCTCGCACCGGCCAAAGCCTGTCATACTCTTTACCATGGTTGTTCTCTCCGCTCCGCAGTGTCTGATTTTCCGAACCTTTGCACTGCTCATTTGGATTTTATTGTAGTTGAATTTCAACCTTATGTCAAGTATGCTAATTGAAAAACCGAGAATGACGATCAGAAATGAATCCTCAATAAAAGAGCCTTCGCGTAAAAGCGAAGGCCCTTTTCGAATGTCTAGCCTATTTCAACAGGGAAGAAGGAACATAACCTTCGATCTTCTCGCCGTTCTGTGTGAAGGAAATCTTAGTCCATTTCTGACCGTCGTCCCCGGTTTTTTCTTTAATAATCGCTACCTTCGTACCGTTTTCCAGTGTGGCGCGGATATCCGCGTTCGGGGAAGCATAGCTTCGAACCTGAGCGACCCCGCCGGAAGAACTGCCGGATGAAGAGCTTCCGGAAGAGCTGGAAGATCCTGAGGTGTTGGTCGTAGCGCCCATGGTTACCAGATCCGAACGGATATAGCCCTGCATGGTGTTGCCATTCAGCGTGTAGGAGATCTTATACCATTTCTTACCGTCATTGCCAGTTTTTTCGGAAATGATGGTAGCTGCGGTTCCGGCGGGCAGCTTGGAGCGGATATCAGCTCCGGTGGAAGCGTAGGAACGGATATTAGCTACTGCCGGGCGGATGGTGACGCTGGTAGAAGTGCCTCCGGATGAAGTGTTGGAAGAACCGGAATCGCCTGCCGGGTTCTTGTCTGTCAACAGATCCCCGCGGATATAACCGCTCAGCTTATAACCGTCTACCGTATAGGATACCTTATACCAGGTCTGTCCGTCGTCACCTTTTTTAGAAGTAATCAGGCTGACAGCCGTGCCTTTATTCAGCTTGGAACGGATATCGCCATTGGTAGAGGCATAGGAGCGGACAGAGACGCCGCTGTCAGGAACTACATAACGGGTTCCGGATACATCGGTGGAAGAAGATGCAGCGCCGCCCGGGTTGGTGTCGATCAGCAGATCGCCACGGATGTAGCCTTCCATGGTGGAACCATTTTTCGTAAAGGAAATCTTGTACCAGGTTCTGCCGTCATCGCCCTTCTTGGAAGAGATGATGGAAGTAGCCGTGCCGCGCTCCAGCTTTGTACGAATGTCCGCATTGGTGGATGCGTAGGTACGGATGATAGCCACAGCCGGTTTCACGTATTTCTGCCCGGATGAAGCGGAACTGTTGTTGTCGGATCCGGAAGTGGTATTCGAGGAGCTGCCGGAAGAACCGGATACGCTTCCGGATACATTCAGCAGATCTGCCCGGATATAACCCTCTTTGGCGTCGCCGCCGTAGGCAAAGAACACATCATACCATTTCAGCCCGTCGTCGCCGGTGGTCTCAGAGATAATCGAAACCTTAGTACCCTGGGACAGCTTGCAGATAATGGAAGAACTGGTGGAAGCGGAAGAACGCACATTGAGAATGCGGTTCTTCACCGTTCCGGTCGCTCTGGCCGCCTCGGTCCGGAACGTGGGCGCCAGCAGTCCAAAACAAAGTGTGAAAATCAGGAAAAAGGAAAGTAATTTCTTCTTTTTCGTATACTTCATAATAAAACCCTCCCTTGTAGAGAAAAATAGTATGAGACTCGTCGCTCATACGTTCTGCTTTCAGTATAAGCGTTTGACAGAAAAAAAGCAACGGGACAAACCCAGTCTTAAGATATTCTTAAAGTTCTCAATCCACCTGTCGGATGCCCGAAATATCCGAATCAATCATCAGGGAATAATTGGTATAATAGACCACAAAACCGGGCTTCGCGCCGCCGGGCTTTTTCACCTGCTTTTTCTGTACGTAGTCGATCTCCACTTTATCGCCGCCCCGGTTTTTGGAGTAGTAAGCGGCCAGACGGCCTGCTTCCTCAAAGGTGCGATCGGGCAGCTCCTGACCGTTCGTCTTCACAATGACATGGGACCCGGGCGCGCCCTTGGCGTGGAACCACCAGTCATTTCCGGTGGCGAACTGGAAGGTCAGCTCGTCATTCTGGAAGTTATTTTTTCCCACGTAGATATCGAAGCCGTCGCTTGAGACATAGTGATAGGGTTTCGAGGTAACCTTCACCTTTTTGCCGCCGCCCTTTCTGCGGATGTAACCAGATTCCACCAGCTCTTCCTTGATCTGCACCAGGTCTTCCTCGGACAGGGCCATATCCAGAGCGGTCTGCACAGATTCCAGGTGCTCCACTTCGGCCTTCGTCTCCGCCAGCAAGGTGGTGACCGCCTCGAAGGTTCGCTTCAGCTTGCCGTATTTGTCAAAATACTTCTTGGCGTTTTCCTGGGCGGACAAGGTCGGATCCAACGGAATTGTGACCTCTTCGTTGGTGTAATAATTCAGGGCCTGCATGGACTTGGCCCCTTCCGGCACGCCGTAGCCGTAGGTGTGAATCAGCTCGCCCCAGATCTTGTATTTCTCCCGTTTCTCCGTGTCGGAGAGCTGACGGCTCTGCAGGTCGTACTTTTTGCGGCTCCGGTCCAGGGCGGTCTGCACGATGCGGCGCAGATCCGAGGACTTCTGCCGGATACGGGTCAGAGTGTTCTTCGTAGCGTAATAGCTTTCCAGCAGCGCGGAAATAGATTCGAATGGCTGCGCGCTCATCTCTTCGTACATGGTCAGCGGGACGGCGGAGAATTCCACCGGTTCCTTTGCTTCATTATAATAAAGGTGGGGCGCAAATTCGCCGTTACGGACAGCTTCTATCAGGCGCAGCAGCTGGTGAGCCAGCATTTCCCGCTCAGGGGCTTCCAGAGCCCCGGCAGGCCGCGCGGATTCCACAGAGGCCCGGTGGCAGAGTTCTTCCGCCATGACCGGGGAAAAGCCGGTCAGTGTGGTGTAGATGGCCTTGGAAAGCGCCATCGGCTTCTCACAGATGGCCACAACCATTTCCGCCGGATCGGCAGTCAGCGGATCCAGCTTGTCCTGGGTATGGGGGATAAAATAAGTCCGGCCCGGCAGCACCTCCCGGACGGAGCTGACCGCCAGGGACACATGCTTGATGCTGTCCAGGATCATACCTTCCTCCTTGCAGAAAATCAGGTTGCTGTGCTTGCCCATCAGTTCCACGATGAGGGTCTTCCGGCAGAGATCGCCCATTTCATCCAGATGCTCGATATGAAAATGGAGAATACGCTCCAGCGAAGGCTGGGATACGTCCACGATACGGCCGCCGCCCAGGTGCTTCCGAAGCAGCATGCAGAAGCCCGGCGCGGTCATGGGCGCAGGCTTATTCTTGTCCGTCAGGTAGACCAGCGGCAGGCTGGCCGAAGCGGATAAAAGCAGCCGATACTGGTTCGCGTTATTTTTTATCGTCAACAGGAGCTCGTCGGCCTCGGACTGGACGATTTTTGTGATGCGTCCGCCGGTCAGCTTATCGGATAACTCCTTTCGAAGACAGGATACAGTAATTCCGTCAAATGCCATGGTGAAAACGGCCTCCTTAAAAAGCTTTTTAGATCAGTATACTTGACATGTCCAAAAAATTCAACTAGAATGAAATCCGCCAAACACCTGAAAGCGCAGGGCGCAGACCCGGGCGTAATATGCGAAATTAAAAAAATAAGCAGGAGAACCCAAAACGATGAATCAGAAAAGGGATTATAAAAGTATTATCAAAGAGACTGTTATCTTGACGGCAGCCACCGCCATTATCGCTGCAGCCGTATATTTCTTTCTTGTACCAAGCCACACTTCCGTAAGCAGTATTTCAGGTCTTGGTATTGTACTTTCGAATTTTGTTCCCCTGCCGTTATCGGCTATCACGATGATCCTGAATGTGGTTCTGCTGATCATTGGATTTCTTACCTGCGGAAAAGAATTCGGCGCAAAAACCGTATACACCAGTGTCATGCTTCCGCTGTTTCTCGGTCTATTCGAAAAGATTTTCCCTGCCTTTGGTTCCATGACCAACAGCCAGGAGCTGGATGTACTCTGTTATATTCTGGTGGTCAGTGTGGGCCTGAGTATCTTATTTAATCGAAACGCATCTTCCGGTGGGCTGGATATCGTGGCAAAGATCATGAACAAATATCTGCACATGGATCTGGGAAAAGCAATGTCCCTGTCCGGAATGTGCGTGGCCCTGTCGGCAGCGCTTGTATACGATAAAAAAACCGTGGTACTGAGTATCCTCGGAACCTATTTTAACGGACTGGTGCTGGATCACTTTATCTTCGATCATAATGTGAAACGGAGAGTCTGTATTATCACGAAAAAGGAAGAAGAGCTGCGCCAGTTTATCATCCACGATCTGCACAGCGGCGCAACGATTTATGAATCCATCGGAGCCTATAATATGGAAAAAAGAAATGAGATTATCACGATTGTAGATAAAGGGGAATATCAGAAACTGATGAGCTATATCAACCGTGAAGATCCGACCGCTTTTATTACGGTCTATACCGTCTCGGATATGCAGTATCAACCCAAACGTTAAGGATTCCCTTGCGGAATCTAAAAGGGCCTTCGCTTTTACGCGAAGACCCTTTTTCTATCTCACTCTTATGCCGGGCAGAACCGACGCTCCACTTCCTTTGCGGCCGCCAGATTTACCAGGTTCAGAATCGCCTGTACCACCTGATGGCAAATGCGGACAATATACTCACAATCCTCCTGCACGCCGTGCTTCATTTTCAGATAATCCTCATGGGCTTTCTTAACAAAGCTGCAGACTGCCTCCGGCGTCTCAAACTTTTTCTCGTCAATCCGGTCGCGAAAGGCCTTGCCACTCTTTACGTATTCCCGAAGACGGAATTTCAGTTCTTTCTCATACACGCAATGATCTTTCAGATTGCCGTCGTAGATCTGATTGTGCGGGAAGGTAAAATAATCCGCAATATAATGAATGATTTCACCCAGTCGGCGCATAAAGGCGCGTCCATTGTCCAACAGCAGACCGGAATCCGCGGACAGTACACAGATACGTTCCTTCACCAGGTCAAAGGTTCCATTGAACTCGTGACGCTGGGTCAGAAAGGAAGGCTTGCAGTCCGGGAGTATGCTTCCCAGATAGAACGCTTTCCTGTGATGTGTCATCACCGGAACCTGCATGTCCTGCGCAATGTATCTGGCCAGTGAAATATGTGATTTTTTTCTCATTTATTACCTCCATCCTCACGGTATCTTGCCGCTTATATAGTTTCCCCTCGTAAAACACTACCTTTTCTATCATACTCTAATTATTTCATGTTGTCTATCACTAACTTTTACAATATTCCACAAATTTCAGCATTACTTTTTGACTATTTTGGTGTTTGTCTCCTCTTTATGTTATAAAAAACGATGAACTTTTTATAAACTTCATGTTTTCGCTTGATTCAGACCTGAAAATTCAGTACACTAAGATGAATGACGCAGGATGGATGGTGGATTTATGAAACATGAGATGCAGAGTCAGGCTACGAAGCAGGCGCTGGTGGATTCGCTGAAACAGCTTCTGACAAAAAAATCGTTTTCGAAAATTACGGTCACGGAGATCGTGGAAAATTGTGGGTATAACCGCAAGACGTTTTACTATCATTTTGAAGATATTTATTCGCTGATGCGTTGGATGCTGGAACAGGATCTGCTGTCGGTAGTGGACAGTAATGAATTAACGTCTGATCCGGAGAAGGTGATCCGCTTCGCTCTGAGTTATATTAAGCAGAACCGGCAGCTTCTGACCTGCGTTATCACGGAGCTTGGTCATGACGAGCTCCGCAATTTTCTCTATGATGACTTTGCCGCTCCCATCCGTCTGGTGATTCGAAAAGCCGAGTCGGAGACCGGACTTACGTTGGATGACGCTTATCGGGAGTATCTGACTTCTTTTTATACCAGCGGTATGACGGGAATGATTATCCGGGTGCTGCTTCGGAAGATTCCCTCGGAAGATGAGTTTATCGAAGATATGATTACGACGTTTCAGGTGTCGCTGACGGCGCTGGTGCAGGCGCGGGGGCGCAGGATATAAAAAACATAATAAATGGACGGAAAGAGAGTGTGCCTTGCTTGCTCGGAGACGCATTGATTTCCCTGGATTCGTTCGCGCGGCTTATTTGCCCCCGATCGCCAAACTCGGCCTTCGGCCTCAGACAATGGCTCCTTCGGGGGCTGCCAGCGCAACCGAATCCTCGGGAAATCAAGCTAACCTCCGAGCAAGCAAGGCACACTCTCTTTCCTGATGTTACAGGACGGTTATGTTATCCTGCGGTTTAGGATATCGGTTGTTTCGAATTCTACGTTCTTTTCTATTATCCATATTTTATTCCATTATTTTTTGATTTTATTATCGTCATCTATATACAGGAGAATGAAAATTTCCCCCACTCTGAAGATAGCTTGAATTTTCGTGGGTTCGTTTGCGCTAGGCAGCACCCGAAGGAGCCACTGTCTGAGGCCGAAGGCCGAGTTCGGCGGTCGGGTGCGAATAAGCCGCGCGAACGAACCCCGGAAATTCAATGCGTTTCAGAGTGGGGGAAATTTTCGTTCTCCGTACGTTTTTTTATTAGGATACATAATCAAACAACGACAACTGATTGGACTCCGGCAGGTCGCCGAGCAGCCCTAAGTCTCCCATGAAGTCGATGACCGTCTTCGAGAGCTTGCTCCGTGTCCGCAGGTCGTCCCGGGACAGGAACGGGCCATCCTTGGCGGCGGCTTCCAGCTGGTCGGCCGCCTTGTCGCCCAGGCCCTCGATGGTACTTAAGGCGGGCATCAGCTTTCCGTCGATGATCTGAAAGTGATGGGCCTTCGCCCGGTAGATGTCGATGGGCCAGAACTCAAAGCCTCTGGCGTACATTTCCTGGACGATGTGCATGTCCTTCATGCTGTCCTGCTCTTTCTTGGACAGAGAGTCGCTGCGGCGCTTGTAGTCGGCCATGTAGTAGGCCAGCCGCTCCTTGCCCTGGCACATGAGCTCATAGCTGAAGGCGGACGCGCGGATACTGAAGTAGGCCGCGTAATAGGCCAACGGATAGTTGATCTTGCAGTAGGCGATGCGCCAGGCCATCATAACGTAGGCCACGGCGTGGGCCTTGGGGAACATGTACTTGATCATTTTACAGGACTCGATGTACCAGTCTTCTACTCCTTCTGCCTTCATGGCGTCTATCCATTCGGGCTTCAGTCCCTTACCCTTTCGCACGCTCTCCATGATCGTAAAGGACAGGCTTGGCTCCACGCCCTGATGGATCAGATACAGCATGATATCGTCTCGGGTACAAATGGCTGTGGAAATAGTAGCTTTTCCCTCTTTGATGAAGCGCTGGGCGTTGTTCAGCCACACATCGGTACCGTGGGACAGTCCGGAGATTCGGATCAGGTCTGAGAAGGACTGGGG
>CAKROP010000057.1 GCA_934373375.1 uncultured Anaerosacchariphilus sp. | reverse complement strand
GTCAGCGCCGTTCCCAGGGACGCCACCGCCTGGCTGAAGCCTGCCTGATGAAGAGCTATCACGTCCATATAGCCTTCACAGATAATCAGGTTTCCTTTCCGGGAGCTGCGGGCAAAATTCAGCCCATACAGGTTCCGGCTCTTATCAAAAATCTTTGTCTCCGGCGAGTTCAGATACTTGGGCTTCGCGTCGCCCATGACACGGCCTCCGAAGCCGATGACCCGGTGATTGGCGTCCATAATCGGGAACATAACCCGGTTCCAGAACTTGTCATAGACGCCGCTGCGCTCGTCCATGCTGAACAGACCCGACTCCTTCAAGAGGGCGTCCGAATACCCCTCATGCTTCAGGTACTGGTACAATTCCTTCGTCTGCTGCCCGGAATAGCCCAGTCCGAATTTTTGAATGGTCTCATCCGTGAGCGCCCGATTTTTCAGATACTCGTACCCCACCCGGCCCTTGGGCTGCCGGAGCTGATAGTAGTAGTATTTCGCCGCTTTTTTCTGAATCTCCAGAAGCCGGCTCTTTAAGTCCGCCTGAAGTCTGGCCTCCTCGGAGTATTCCACCTCCGGCAGATCCACGCCGCTCCGGTCAGCCAATACCTTCACTGCCTCGGGAAAGGTATAATTTTCATATTCCATTAAAAATGTAAAGACATTGCCGCCTGCGCCGCAGCCGAAGCAATAATACATCTGCTTGCCCGGCGACACCGAAAAGGACGGGGACTTCTCGCTGTGGAAGGGGCAGAGTCCGAAATAGCTGGATCCCTTCCGCTGAAGCCGCACATACCCGGAAATCACATCAACGATGTCATTCCGCGAGCGCACCTCTTCGATCAATTCTTCTGCATAATACATCTATTCTGCCACCTATGCGTTCCATGCTTTTGGAACAAAGTATTCTTCGAACTTATAAATCGCGTACTGGTCTGTCATGCCGGATATGTAATCGCACACCACGATCTCCAGTGAATCCCGACCACTGGCCAGCATGGCCTTGAACTCATCCGAAAGTTCCTCCGGATGCTCCATATAATAGGAAAACAGCCCCTCCAGCATATTCCGCGCCTTAACCTCCTCGCCCTTGGCGATGGGATTCGTATACACATTGCTGAACATGAAGCTGCGGAGCGCGTGCATGGCTCCCTCCACCCCTGCGGACATACAGATGTCCGGCTTTCCCATGCTCTGGGAAATGACGTCGTGTACAAGCGTGTTCAGCCGCTCCCGCGTCGTGCTGCCCAAAATATCCCGGTATTCTTTTGGAATATCTGTCTCCTCCAGAATCCCGGCGCGGATGGCGTCGTCAATATCGTGATTGATATAGGCAATTTTATCGGAAAAACGTACCAGCTTGCCCTCCAGGGTAGACGGATGGCCGCTGGTCCGGTGATTTCGGATGCCGTCCCGCACCTCCCAGGTCAGATTCAGGCCTTTTCCGCTTTTTTCCAGTTTTTCCACCACGCGGACACTCTGCTCATAATGAGCGAAGCCGGCGCTGCAAAGGTCGTTTAGGACCCGCTCGCCTGCGTGTCCGAAAGGCGTATGTCCCAGATCGTGACCCAGGGCGACAGCTTCGGTCAGATCCTCATTGAGGCGCAGGGCCTTTGCCATGGTTCTGGCTATCTGGGAAACCTCCAGGGTGTGGGTCAGACGGGTACGATAGTGGTCGCCCCGGGGTGTCAGGAAAACCTGGGTCTTATGCTTCAGACGACGAAAGGACTTGCAGTGCAAAATCCGGTCCCGGTCTCTCTGATAGACTGGCCGGATATCACAGGGTGGCTCATACCGATCCCGCCCCCTGGAATTCTTACTCAGAGAAGCATACGGACTTAAATAATCGCTTTCCCACTGTTCCGTGCTTTCGCGTATAGTCATACATCCACCTCTTTATGATGCTGTACTGCATGGTTATCAGTTTTCCTCTATTTATAATATTCTGCACCGGTTCCCCATTTCCTTTTTTATTTTCCAGACGCCTTCTCCTGCTCCTTCTGAAGCCGCAGAAGCTCCACGTCCGAAACGTAATGACCGTCGCCTGCCAGCTGCCAGGGCCGGGGAGGAATCTTCGGATATTCCTTCTTACCTACAATGTTGGCGCGCATGTAAGCGAACAGCGCCTCCTCGCCCTGCTCGTCCAGCAGGTGAAGCAGATGCTCCAGAAGTGCCCGGGTCTCATCGTGAATCATGTAGGAATCCTTTCCCTTTTCATAATATTTCAGAGACTCATGCTGATCATAATGACCCTTATTGTAGATTTTGGACGCGGCCATGCGATCCATCATCATCTCGGCCACATAGCGGTTGGGCATCTTCATGCCGGTCATGCCCTTCACGGGACCTACGCTGTAATCAATCCAATACTCGTAATGGTGCTTGTTGCGGCCCTTGTGGTGAAGCCAGGCCGCTGAATAGCCCTTGTCCTCCCGCTCGGCATTATTGGGGCTTCGGTAGCCCTGATAGTATTTACAGCCCGGTATAAATTCCGTGGGCGTATATTTGGACATGTCGTGCAGCAGTCCCTGCCGGTACAGCCCTATCTTGAAGCAATGCCGCATGACCATGATTTTATGTTCTGTAATGGTGCAAAAATGGTTCCAAGCTTTCATTCTGCCTCTGCTCCTGCCTGTTTTTTCTGTTCCTTCTGCTCTTTTTTCTCTTTCCGCCTTGTCTGTCCCCGCAACACCAGTATGGTCCGCTCCGGAACGGTCACAGTGCGCTGATCTGTAAGGATCTCTTCGCTGCCCTCTGCATGGATCCCATCTGTACCTTCGATTCCCGTATCCAGGGCAATGGTCCAGACCTGTTTGCCCGGCAGCTTCGGAAGTGCGAATTCATGGGGAATCCAGTGCATATTATAGGCCACGTAGAAGGAATCGTCATGCTCCTTTCCTTCTGAGTTCGCCGACACATACTCGCCTGCGTAGAGAATTCCCACGCTCCTGCTGTAATTTTCAAAATCGCCCAGCCATGCCCGTTTTCCATGATAGGACACATCCGGATGGCCACAGGACAGGTAATCGGTCTGTCGAAGCTCCGCGTCCTGATGAAAGACCGGATGATCCTTTCGGAAGGAAATGAGGCGCCGCACATATTCTTCCAGGTATTCCCAGGCCTTGCCCGGTTTCCATTTGATCCAGGACAGTTCATTGTCCTGACAGTAAACGTTGTTATTGCCCAGCTGACTGTTGCCGTGTTCGTCGCCGCCGTACAGCACCGGAACGCCCTGACCGAGAAACAGCATCACCAAGGCGTTACGAAGCTGTCTGGAGCGAAGCTCCAGGGTCTTTTTCTTCCGGCTCGGTCCTTCCTCGCCGCAGTTCCAGCTATAGTTGTAGTCGGTACCGTCCCGGTTATCCTCGCCGTTGGCCTCGTTGTGCTTCTCATCGTAGGACACCGCGTCCATCAGGGTAAATCCGTTATGGCCGGCCAGATAGTTCATGACCGCATGACGCTCCGGATTTTTCCGCTCTCTCCAGATAAAAGCCGGGATCATGCCCTCATCACCCTTCAGGAAACGACGGATATCCATCATAAAACCGTCGTTATACTCTGCCAGATTGCGGAAACCCGGAACGGTACGCCCGTCGTAAATCTCATCCAGTCTGAAGCCCTCGGACATGATTTTCGTGTGGCTTAAGAGCGGCTCCTGGGCCAATGCCTCCACCGGCGTATGATCCCGGTTTACGTGAACTCCGTCTATGTGGTATTCCAGTACCCAGTAGCGGATGCAGTCCAGCACCCGGGCAGTCTGCATGCCTTTTGGGAAATAGAATTCCAGCACCAGCTCAATGCCGTTTTTATGCAGCTCCTTTACCAGCGTTTTTAATTCCTGCACCGGGTCATTGGAAGCCGCGTAAGAGGCCTTCGGCGCAAAATAATAGCTGTCGGTGTAGCCCCAGTAGTTCATCAGGGGCTCGTCGGCTCTGCCCCGACGGATAGCTGGCCGTTTTTCGTCCCAGGCCTCCACTTCCGCGAACTCATAGACCGGCATCAGTTCCAGCTGATTGATGCCAAGCGCTTTCAGATAGGGGATTTTTTCCCGCACGCCTGCGAAGGTGCCTTTGGCACGGACGCCGGATGTGGGATGTTTCGTGAAGCCGCGCACATGGGTGGCGTAGGCAATCACATCGGTATAGGGGATCTGCAGAGGCTCGTCACCCTCCCAGTCGAACTCATCGGATATGATACAGCCGCGCAAAGCAGCCTCTCCTGCCGGCGCCTGTCCCCAGGTTCTGCGTCCGGAGATACGGCGGGCGTAGGGGTCTGTCACGACGGTGCCTGCAATGCGGTAGTTGTATTCGTATTTTTCTATGGGAAGCTTTTCTATCTCGACGGAACGCAGGTCGCCGTAGCGGGTGCTGTATTCCATGGGGATCTCGATCTCGGCTTCCGGGCTTCCTTTTTTATATAGGATCAAGGCGCAGTCCTTTTCTGCTGGAACAGCAGCCGTGAAGCTTATCCACGCTCCCTGGCGTTCGATGCCGGGGCGGTGGTAGGAGCCTGTTTTTATGGGATATCGGAATGAGGTGTCCGGGGTTTTCATGGGGTGTGGGTCCTCCCTTTTTATCAAATTTTGGGGATTTTTGAAAAAATCACGAAACTTCGCCAATTATGATTATTATAGCAGATTTTTGGAGGACAGGGAAGAGGGAATCATAAATGGACGGCTCGGGTTATGAAGACGGACGACCCGGGCGGGAGAAATTTTCCACGCTCGGGCACAAATAGGCCCTCCTTAGGAAAGTTTCTCCCGCCCGGGTCTGATTTATGAAATGCATTCGCCTGGGCTTGAGATGAAAGCCCAGCCCTCTCCCTGTCGGGAGGTGGGGCGGGGCGATTAAGTTCTATTCTTCGGGATCTTTCTTTTTGTGGAAAATCGGCTTTTTCCAGATAATTTTTCGTACGATCGCGATAATAACCAAGGCTGCCACCGCAAGGATCGCGAAGTACGGCAGGGATGCAACGAACCAGATGGCGAAGCTTCGGAGGCCCTGGCCGATGTGGTATACATTGTCGGACAGGCGGGTTTTTAGTTCGCTTGCGAAGCTTTGCTTTTCCGGGGCGCTTTCACGGTCTACTTCGTAGAGGTCGATGTTGACAGTGCTGTAGGAGACCTGGTTGTCGTAGGTGCGTAGGGTGGTTTCATAGGTTTGCAGTTCATAGCGGATTTCGGACAGGCGGGTTTCGATTTTGATGATGTCGTCCATGCTTTCGGCCTGTTCCATGAGGGTCAGCAGACGGGCCTGTTCGGTTTCCAGGGCTTTTTTGTGGCTTTCGGTGTCTACGTACTGCAGGGTGATGTCTTCGACACTTTCGCTTTTGTTGGTAACGTTGCCCAGGCCGCTGACGGTGGTGACAAAGGTGTCCAGCTTGTCGGCGGGGATGCGAAGGCTCAGCCAGGCGGATCGGTTGCCGTTGCCGTAGTAGCTGTTACCGCTTACTTCGGAGCGTTCTGTGTAGCCGCCGGTTTCGGTGACTTTGTCCTGGATGTTGGTCAGCAGTGTGTCGAATTCTTTGGTTTCCATGTTCAGGGTAACGGTTTTGATCAGCTTCTGGCTGGTGTTTACCGGTGTTTCGATGCCGGATGCGGCGGTGACTGCGCCGTCTTCCGCCACGTCGTCCCAGGCCTCATTTTCATATGCGCCGTAGTCTGCACTGGTTTCTTCGGTTACGCTGGCGGCACTCATGGTATCTTTGGATGCTCCGCCGCAACCCACTGCCAGTGTGCCTGCCATCAGAATGGCCATGATCCATACTCTCTTTTTCATTTATTTTCCTCCAGAGCTTCCTCCAATCCCTGTTCTACGCTCTCGAATCGAAATCCGGCACTGAAAGGTTCGCCGTCCACGTAGGTGATGATTCGGTATGCATCCGCATCATAGTCCAGGTCATAATCTGTCAAATCCAGCTCTTCATCCTGGGCCATACCGGGCTCCAGGATCACCGTAGTGTCCTGCTGCCCCACCGGCTCGCTTTTTCTGGTCACCACATACCAGGCGCCGTCTTTTTGTACCTGCAATTCCATATTGGCGTTATAGGAAATGGGTGTCTCGCTGATGTTACCGATTGTGACTTTTACCAGCCCCGCGTCTCTGGCGATAATCGGACTGGATACCAGAGTTTTCACACTCTCGGTCTCTCCGGTCACGTTCTGCTCCTGGGCCAGGTAGATGTCGCAGCCTGCAAAGGTGATTTTCTCCGGTGCGTTTTCTTTCCCTGCAGCGGACGCCTCGGCTGTGTTCTCTGCGCTTTCGCCCTCTGTTTCCACGCCTTCATTCACCGCCTCTTCGACGCTGTCTTCCATGATGGATGCTGTCTCCGGAGCTGCCGTATCAGCTGTCCCGCTGCTCTTTTTTCCGCCTGCCAAAAACAGACCGGTGCAGACGCCGCCCACCACCAAAACCGCCAGGATACAGGCCGCAATCTTATTGAAGCTGTAGACAAATTCCCGGCTGGTGATGGTGCTTTTCTCTCGCTTCGGCCTGCCGCCTGCGTCCAGAAGCTCCTGCATATTCTGCTGAAATTCTTCCGAATACCGGTGCATGCGCGCGATTTCCCGCTCCGGCGGAATAAAGCTCAGCTGTTCATCCATACATTCGTCGAAGGCCTCCGCAAGCAGTTCTTTTTCCAGTTCTTCTCTCTTCTTATCGTCCCGCACTGCCTGCCCCCTCCTTTGTCAGCATGAACTGAAGTTTTTTCCGTGCCCGGAAGTACCGCACATTGACGGTTTTGGAAGAAATTCCCAGCAAATCACCAATTTCCCGGTCCGAAAGCCCGTGTACATATTTGTATTCGAAAATCACCCGGTAGTTCTCCTCCAGCTCCAATACGCTGGACACGATGGCGTTATAATTTTCCCGGGCTATGTACTGGCTTAGAGCGTCCGGCTCGCCGGTTGGAATCTCGTATTCCAGTTCTTCCATAGACAGCTCGCCCTTTTGCTTGCGCAGAATGTCGATGGCCTTACTTTTCACAATCGTCATCAGAAATTTCCGGGTTTTGGAACTCTCCACCACTTCAATCTTGTCCAAATGTCTGGTCAGCGCCAGAAAGGTCTCCTGTCCAGCGTCCTCTGCCAGATGCTCGTCGCCCAGCATCTGATTCGCCACATACCAGCAGAAATGCTGATACTGCTCATAGACCTCTGTAAATTTTTCTTTCTCGTCCTGGGTGTCCAGTATGGACAGGTACATCAGCATGCGCAGCTTCCTCCCGAAATCATGTTACATTTACTATAACGCAATCTGTTTACATTTTACTACAACAAATACTTAATTTTTTATGAACAGCCTGAAAATTTTTTCAAAACTCTGCGCAATACCCGCAGAGAAAAAGAAAAGCTGACATGAAATGCCAGCTTTTCCCTGAAAATTATTTTTAAGCTTTCTCTATATCTCCGCTTTTTATGACTCCGTGCTGTAGTTCGGAGCTTCCTTGGTGATATGAATATCGTGAGGATGGCTCTCCTTCAGGGACGCCGCGGTAATCTTAATAAAGCGCCCTCTCTGCTTCAGCTCCTCGATGGTCGGTGTTCCGCAGAGTCCCATACCGGAACGAAGTCCGCCCAGCATCTGGAAAATAGTGTCCTCTACGCTTCCCTTGTATGCCACACGACCCTCTACGCCTTCGGGAACCAGCTTCTTTGCTCCCTCCTGGAAATAGCGGTCCTTGCTGCCGTTCTCCATAGCGGAGATGGAGCCCATGCCACGGTATACCTTGTATTTTCTTCCCTGGAACAGCTCGAACTCGCCGGGAGCCTCATCGCAGCCTGCGAACATGCTTCCCATCATGCAGACATTGGCGCCTGCGGCAATGGCCTTAGTAATATCTCCGGAGTACTTGATACCGCCATCGGCGATAACCGGGACGCCATACTCCTTCGCTACCTCGTAGCAGTCCATAATCGCGCTGATCTGCGGTACGCCGATACCGGATACCACACGGGTGGTACAGATGGAGCCCGGTCCGATACCAACCTTCACTGCGTCTGCTCCTGCTTCAATCAGATCTCTTGCAGCTTCGCCGGTAGCGATATTGCCTGCGATCAGCGGCAGTTCCGGATATGCTTCCTTGATCATCTTCAGGCAGCGGATAACGTTGGCGGAATGTCCATGGGAGGAATCCAGCACGATTACGTCTACCTGCGCCTTTACCAGGGCGTCCACACGCTCCAGCGCATTGCTGGTGATACCTACGCCTGCGCCACAGAGCAGTCTTCCCTTCGCGTCCTTGGCGGAATTCGGATACTTGATCTGCTTTTCAATATCTTTGATGGTGATTAAGCCCTTCAAATTGAAATCGTCGTCAACGATGGGCAGCTTCTCTTTTCTTGCCTTGGCCAGGATCGCCTTGGCTTCCTCCAGGGTAATACCTTCCTTTGCGGTAACCAGTCCCTCAGAGGTCATGGAATCCTTGATTTTCTTGGAAAAATCGGTCTCGAACTTCAGATCACGGTTGGTAATGATACCTACCAGCTTCCGGCCCTCGGTGATCGGCACGCCGGAGATGCGGAACTTGGCCATCAGCTCGTTGGCGTCTGCCAGGGTATGCTCCGGGGATAAATAAAACGGGTCGGTGATAACGCCGTTTTCAGAACGCTTTACCTTATCCACTTCCTCTGCCTGCTTTTCGATAGACATATTCTTATGGATAATTCCGATACCACCCTGTCTTGCCATAGCGATCGCCATGCGATGCTCGGTAACGGTATCCATGCTGGCGCTCATCATCGGAATGTTCAGCTTGATGGTTTTCGTCAGATGCGTGGTCAGATCCACCTGATTCGGAATCACCTCGGAATAGGACGGTACCAGAAGTACGTCGTCAAAGGTAATGCTTTCTCCAATAATCTTACCCATTTTATTCTCTCCTCTCAAGTCATTGTTGTTCTATTCATTTGTGTCCGTGTATGACGGTTATTAATAACATATCTTAGCGAAAAGATTCTGAATTGTCAATACATTACAGAAGAAAAAAGAATACAAAAAAAGCTGTCGGAAAACAGCTTTTTTTGACTCATAAGTTTTTTTAATTACTGTACCCTTTTCTTTCCGATAAATGCTTCCGGCTTTACACATATGTCTTTACCGGGCGGACACGTATTGTTCTACATGGAGCAGACAATCGTCAGACCCACGCAGAAAATCAGGAACAGCCAGTCCCAGGCACGTACCCGTACCTGCATGTATTCGGTCCGCTTCTCCTCTCCCGAAAAGCCCTTGGATTCCATGGCAATGGAAAGCTCCTCGGACCAGCGGACGGATTTCACCAACAAAGGCTTCAAAAGTGCCGGGGATATCGGGAACACCTTCAGCCCTCTCGCCCGAAACGCCGCCCTGGTCCGCTTATATTCCTGTACCGCCTGTGGAAATACGCCCCAGGCTGCCAAAAGACCGTAGGCCCAGACCTGCGGCAAATGAAACTGCTTTTCAAAGGACTTGACCATCAAAATCCGATCTGTGGTC
>CAKROP010000056.1 GCA_934373375.1 uncultured Anaerosacchariphilus sp. | reverse complement strand
GACGTGAGCTGACCAGCTATTATACAAAAAGTAATCGGAAAATCGGGGATGTGGCCCTGGAGGTAAAGAACCTGTGTAATAGCGAACAGGGGATCCAAAATGTGAATTTCCAGGTCAGATATGGAGAGGTAGTAGGATTTGCCGGGCTGGTCGGAGCGAAGCGTACGGAAACCATGAAGACTATTTTTGGAGTTATGAAGAAAACCTCCGGAGAGATTTACCTGGAAGGTAAACCACTTTCTATTAAAAGTCCAAGAGACGCCATTAATAATGGTATTATCTACGCATCGGAGGATAGAAAAAAAGAAGGGCTTGTACTCATTAATGATATTGAATTTAATATGGGACTGGCCAACCTGGGCGAATATGTAAAATTTGGTCGTGTGAATAAAAAAGCCTGGGAGAAGATGATTGAGAATTATGTGGAGAAGTTCTCCATTAAGATTACATCTGCTCATCAGATGGCAGGGGATCTTTCGGGCGGAAACCAGCAGAAGGTAGTTTTAAGTAAGTGGCTGGCCTGTGATCCGAAGGTAATTATTCTGGATGAGCCTACGCGAGGAATTGATGTGGGTTCAAAGGCTGAGATATACGAGATTATTGATGAACTGGCCGGAAGAGGATGCGCGGTTATCATCGTATCATCGGAGCTGCCGGAAATCATTAATATGTGTAACCGTTGTTATATCATGTGTGAAGGCAGGATGACAGGAGAACTGCATGAAAATGAGTTCTCACAGGAAGCGATTATGACAATGGCTACGAATCGTGAGCAGGCTTAATAATGGAGGAGATAAATCATGGCTACGAATAAAGAAAATGCGATAAAGGCAATCCATGCAAAGAAAGCAAACCCTGTTTTACTTTATTTTAAAAGAAATACAGGTATTATTATCGGTCTGGTGCTTCTGACAGCACTGTTTACCATCTTTACCGATAATTTCCTGACAATTTCCAATATCCTTACCATGCTGCAGAACAATGCGGTAAATGCAATTATCTGCTGTGGTATGTTAATGGCAATTATGATGGGACAGATTGATATTTCTGTCGGCTCTATTGTAGGACTGACTGCAATGGTTGCAGCTTTTCTGATAACAAATCTGGGAAGCAATGTCTATGTGGCACTTCTTGTTTCTCTGCTTGTCGGACTTCTGATTGGTGTAATCAATGGCTTCCTGATTGCGTATCTGAAAATCCCGGCATTTGTAGCGACGCTGGCGACCCAGTCGATTGCGAGAGGCTTTTGTAAGATTCTCTCGGACGGTATTTCTATTCGTATCAGAAATGATGTATATAACGCAATTGCGGGTACAAAAATTAAAATACCGGGAACAGAATTCCTGTCTCCCAACGGAAGAGTTCCGGTATCCATTTCAATTACTATTTTATATGCAATTGTACTGCTGTTGATCACATGGCTGCTGTTAAATAAAACAAAATTCGGTTATTATATTTATGCTATCGGCGGAAATGAGACTGCTGCAAAGTATTCCGGTATTGATACCAGACTTTATAATATGATTCCTTATATTTATATCGGGTTTCTGTGCGCTGTAGGCGGTACTATCTGGGCATCGAAGCTGCAGGGCGTTCAGTCCACCCTTGGCGCAGCCTATGAGATGGACGCGATCTCCGCAGTTGTAATTGGCGGAACATCCATGTCGGGTGGATCCGGAACTGTGGGCGGAACTCTGATTGGTATCCTGATTATTGCGGTTCTTTCCAATGGTCTGAATGTTATGGGTGTCAATGCTTTCTGGCAGGATGTATTTAAGGGCGTTATTATCATCATTGCGGTTGTCATTGATGTAATCAGAAAGTCAAAGAAAAAATAAGACATGATTTTGGCTTAAGTATCTTTAGGATCATACAAAAATGAGGTTTTGCAGAAAAAACCTCATTTTTGTAGTTTCGGATGGAGGAAGCACTATGGCATATGCAGGTTTGGACGTGGGAACCAGCGGCACCAAAATGGTTGTTTATGATTTGGATGGCAATATATTATACAAGGCTGAGGAGCGTTATAAGGAGTATGGCGGAGACGGCTATCGGGAGATTGACGGCAATGAAATTCTGGACTATGTGTTCAAGGTGCTGAAAAATGTGGGTGAGAACTGCCCGGTTCCGGTGGACGCCATGGCTGTAACAAGCCTTGGCGAGTCGGTGGTTTTCCTGGATGACGATAAGAAAAGTCTCTGCCGTTCCATGGTTACCGGAGATAAGAGAGGTATCCCGGAGACGGAGCGGCTGACGCGGGAAGTGGGAGCGCAGAAAATTCTGGATATCACCGGACTGCCGCCCTGTGAGCTGTATGGCCTTCCCAAGTATATGTGGGTGAACGCCAATACCAACGCGGTGAAGGATGCCACAGCCATCTGTTTCTACGAAGATTTTGTGGGATATGTGCTGACAGGGGAACGGAAGGTGAGCTATTCTTCCGCGGCCAGAAGTATGGCCTTTGATATCCATAAAAGATGCTGGTCTAAAGAATTACTGGATTACGCGGGGATCGACATTTCCAAATTATCTGAGCCCTGCGATGCGGGAACGGTGATTGGAACTATCCTGCCGGAAGTGGCGGAAAAGCTTCATTTGAATCCGAAGATGCAGGTAGTGGTAGGCGGCCACGACCAGAGCTGCGCGGCACTTGGCAGCGGTTTACATAATATGGAAGTTGGAGAATGCGGCATGGGAACCTGCGAGTTTATGTTTATGCGGCTTCCCGAAGCGAAGAGCGATGCGCTGATGATTGACAGCGATTTGACCTGTGTTCCCTATGTTCTTCCTGGGGCTTATCTGACAAGCCTTGAGGTTACGACCTGCGGGATTCTGAAGAACTGGTGTATGGACACAGTACTGAAAAGCTTTAAACAGGAATGTGAAGCAGCAGGAAAGGATGTATTTGAGGAAGTCGATAAGCGGATTGACGGAAAAGAAACGGATGTAATGGTATTACCGCAATTCGGATCTTCCGGAAACCCGGATATCAATCACGATGTGACCGGAACAATCTGTGGTCTGCGGACGGATACGAAGCCGGAAGAAATCTATCAGGCGATCCTGGAGGGCATGGCGTTTCAGTTCCTGCTTGGATATGAGCAATCCCGGAAGATTGGGGCTTCCATTCAGAAACTGATCTGCACGGGCGGTGGTTCCAAATCCGACGTAACCATGCAGATGCGGGCGGATATTATGAATGTGGAAGTATCCACGATCACGACCGGAGAGTCCGGAACCCTGGGCTGTATGATTCTGGCGGCTGTCGGAACCGGCGCATATAGAAATGTGGAAGAGGCGATTGGAAAGGCAGTACATATCAAGAAAACATTTGAGCCGAATCCGGTAAGACAGGAATATTATAGAAAAAAATATGAACGGTATAAGAAGCTGTATGAACTGATGCATCTTTTTTAAAGGATGATGAGAAGGGCTGCCAGGTGAGGCAGCCCTTTTTATAAGCTACATCGCTTTATACATATTCCCCCACTCTACCATAGAATCCAGAATCGGCTTCAGAGATTGTCCCAATTCACTGAGCGCGTATTCCACCCGGGGCGGAACCTCCGGGTACACGGTGCGGGTAATCAGGCCGTCCTCCTCCATGGAGCGGAGGCTGTCGGTGAGAACCTTCTGACTGATGCCTTCCAGGTTCTTTTTTAATTCATTGAAGCGCCAGGGGCGCTGCAGCAGATTTCGAATAATCAGCAATTTCCATTTACTTCCAATTAAAGCGACGGTGGTTGCCACCGGACATTCGGGTAATTCTTCTTTGGTCAGCATTGTATCCACTCCTTATCATAGACGTACAGCGATTTTGCAGGTCCTCATAGGAGAAAGAATAGCGGTTCCGACAAAATCGCTGGGGAAAATCCTGTTTTGCAGGATTCATTTTGTTGTGTTACATCAAATTATAATGTAAGGCTCCGTCCCCTGTCAATCAGTTACAAAAAGGTGACCGGAGTTACTTTTTTGTGCCTGGGTAATAAAAAAGTGCGTACTTTTTTTCCGCATTCCGGCCTGCTATGATAAGCATGCAACGGGGCGAAAGCAAAGCCCACACAACATTTTCAAAAACAGGAGGAAACAGACATGGCATTAAGAAATCTTTTTGGCTGGACCAAGAAAGCGGAAGAGCAGACCGGCGCAGCATGCGGAACAGCCTGCGGAGCGGCAGACAAGGAAGAGAAGCCGGCAGCATGCGGAACAGCCTGCGGAGCGGCAGACAAGGCAGAAAAACCGGCAGCATGCGGAACAGCCTGCGGAGCGGCAGACAAATAAGACAGTAGGAAGAATGGGAGGAAGGGCAGGATGAGCCAGTATTTTTCATTTCAATGGCATATTACGGATGAGTGCGACCAGCGCTGCAAGCACTGCTATATTTTCTCGGGTGAGGGCTGTAAGGAGCTTCACAGCATGACCTGGGAGCAGATGCGGGAGGTGGTGGATAACTGCGAGGATTTCTGCAAGGTCTATCACCGGACGCCGTATTTCTACATTACCGGCGGCGATCCTATCCTTCATCCACATTTCTGGAAGCTGATGGTATTGCTGAAAAGCAAAGAGATTCCCTTTACTCTGATGGGCAATCCCTTCCATCTGAACGATGAAATATGCAGAATGCTGAAGGTCTGCGGATGTGAAAAATATCAGATGTCCCTGGACGGCATGCGGGAAACCCACGACTGGTTCCGCAAGCCCGGCAGCTTCGACCTGACCCTGGAAAAGGTGGAGAGCCTTAACCGCGCAGGCATCAAAAGTGTGATTATGAGCACCGTGTCCAAGACGAACATGGACGAGATACCGGACATCATTGACACGGTAGTAAAAGCGAAAGTAAAGGTCTTTGCCTTTTCCCGCTATGTGCCCACAGGCGGCGAGGTGGACACCAGCATGACGCCGGAGGAGTACCGACGGCTTCTGGAGACCTGCGACGCCAAGTTCAAGGCCTATGAAGCGGCGGGCTGCGAGACCTATTTTAATAAAAAGGACCATTTATGGACGCTGTATGAGTATGAAAATGGCGAGTTCCAGCTTCCGGACGGTGCGGAGGACGGGATGATTTACGGCGGCTGTAACTGCGGCAACTGCCATATTACCATTGCTTCCAACGGCGATATCATGGCCTGTCGGCGTGTGACGGACAGCCGGGTGGCCAACGTCTGGGAGGATCGGCTGGCAGACGTGTGGCTCTGCCAGATGGAGCAGTACCGGGATTACGACCGTTTCAAAAAATGCGGCAAATGTGAGCTGAAGGCCTGGTGCAGAGGCTGTCCGGCGGTGGCCAACGGCACCTGCGGCGACTTCTACGGAGCCGATCCCCAGTGCTGGAAGAAGAAAAACGATATAACGGGGGAGGAATTACCATGCTGATGGATTTGATTAAGAACAGACATTCCATAAGAAAATATACGAATGAGCAGATTCGGAGAGCAGATCTGGAGAAAATCCTGGAAGCCGGAAACTACGCGCCCAACGCGGGCGGCGGACAGCGGAGCATGATGGTGGCAGTTCATAACCGGGAACTGGCGGCCCGTATCGGTCACCTGAATATGGCGGGCTTCGACCGTACCCATCTGGCCGGAAGCTTTGTTTCCAGGGAGCAGCCCAGTACCATTGATGATCCTACGATAAAAAATGGATTTTACGGCGCGCCCACCGTAGTCTGTATTTTTGCCCAGAGCAATTTTCTGTTCCGGACCGCGGACGCCTTCTGCATGGCGGAAAATATGCTGCTGCAGGCCACGGAGCTGGGGATCGCCTCCTGTATCATTTCCAGAGGGCAGGAGACCTTCGATAATGAGGAAGGGCGGCGGCTTATGCGGGAATGGGAAGTGCCGGAACATTACAGCTGTCAGTGCTTCGTGATTCTGGGTTATCTCGACGGGGAGCAGCCCCACAGCAAGCCCCGGAAACCCGGCCGTATCAAAATCATAGAATAGGAGATGAAAAACGATGGATTTACAAACCTGCCTGAAAAAAATGGAACTGGTGGGCGTGCTGGCCTTTGCCACTGTGGACGCGGAGGGCGCGCCCCAGATCCGCAATATCAGCGCGATTCATTATGAGCCGGACGCCCTGTATTTCTTTACGGCCCGGGGAAAAAACTTCTGCCGGGAGCTCCAGGAGGACGGCCGGGTACAGATTCTGTGCTACACGAAGTATAAAGAGATGATTCGTCTCTCCGGCAGGGCTTACGCCGTGGCGGAGGAGGAGCAGAAAGTCTGGATGAACCGGATTTTCGAGGAACAGCCCTATCTGGCCAATGTTTATCCGGGGGATACCCGGGATATCGGCATCATTTTCTGTATCAACCAGGCGCAGGTTGAGTATTTCAATCTGGGCGTAAATCCCATTTTCCGGGAGACATATGTAATGGGAAATGGTACCATAGAGAAAAAAGGATATGTAATCACAGACCAGTGCGTAGGCTGCGGCGCCTGCCTGGCACACTGTCCCCAGCGGTGTATCGAGGAAGGCACGCCTTATCGCATCCGGCAGGAGCATTGCCTGCACTGCGGCAGCTGTCTGGAGCATTGTCCGGTAAATGCGGTGGAAAGGCGGTAAATAGGATGAATCAGACGGAACGAAGACACTATCTCCTTCGGGAGCTTTTAAAGGAAAAAAAGGAATATGCAGATATGGAAATCCCGGCGGAGATCTCCAGTCAGAAGCGGCTGCTTCGTTCCTTGATGAATGTCCGTTTTGCTGCGCCCATCAGCGAGGAGTTTCGGCGGATTCAGGACGCTTATCTGCAGGAAGAAAAGGAAAAAAAGGGCGTTGTGACCCTGGATATGTTAGAGGAATGTCAGGATGGTCTCTATCTCTGGCAGGGCGAAATCACCCGTCTGCAGTTGGGCGCTATCGTCAATGCGGCTCACAGCGGTATGACCGGCTGCTACCAGCCCTGCCATGCTTGTATTGACAACTGTATCCATACCTACGCCGGAATTGAACTGCGCAATTACTGTCAGAACATGATGGATGCACAGGGACATGAGGAGCCCGCCGGTCAGGCAAAGCTTACGCCCGGCTTTAATCTGCCCTGCGATTATGTGATTCACACGGTGGGGCCGATTGTCCGCGGGGCGCTTACCAGCCAGCATGAGGAGATGTTGGCGTCCTGTTACCGCTCCTGTCTGGAAATAGCGGTGAAGCAGGGACTTTCCAGTATCGCTTTTTGTTGCATTTCCACGGGCGTTTTTCTGTTCCCGAACAGGAGAGCGGCGGAGATCGCGGTGGAGACTGTGAAGCGGTATAAGCAGGAAACCGGAAGCAGAATCAAAGTCATTTTCAATGTATTTAAGGATTTGGATAAAGAGATTTATCAGGAACTGCTTGGATAAATCCGGCGGGAGGAATAGAATATGAACTGTATAAAATTTCCAAATAAAAAAATAACCTTTGAATCCTTCCTCTCCGGAGTACCTGCCCGGGACTATGTTTTTCAGAATATGCCCTACGAGGCGCAGATTCAGAAGGCGAAAGAGCTGCTGGCCGAGGCAGAGTATGTGCTCCTGGGCGCAGGCGCAGGTATGAGCGCGGCAGCAGGAGCCGTCTACAGCGGCGCCTGGTTCAAGGAGCATTTCCGGGAATTCCGGGAGAAATACGGGGAACAGAATCCTTATATGCAGGATATGTACAGCGCGGGCTTCTATCCCTATCCGGACGAGGAGGCCTTCTGGGGCTACTGGTCAAAGCAGGCTGTCTTAGGAGGCCTGGATCTTGATGTGACGCCCCTGCATCGCACGTTGCTTTCGGGTCTTGCGGGTAAAAAGCTGTTCTGTCTTTCCACCAACGCGGACGGCCAGTTTGAAAAAGCAGGACTTTCCAAGGAGCAGATTTTCTGCACCCAGGGCGATTATTTCCATATCCAGTGCGCGAAAGGCTGCCATGACCGGATCTATGATGCCCGCACCATGTTCCGCCAGATGGATCAGGCCCGCCGGGATTGCCGGATCCCGTCCTATATGGTTCCCAAATGTCCGGTCTGCGGCGGTCCCATGGCCATGAACCTCCGCTGTGATCAATATTTTGTCCAGGACGCCGCCTGGTACGAGGCCGAGCGCCGCTTCGGTGATTTTATGGGCGAGGCGCTGGAATCAGGCAAAAAGCTCTGTCTCCTGGAGCTGGGCGTCGGCTTCAACACCCCGACGATTATTCGTTATCCTTTCGAAAAGCTGTTGCGGGAACACAGCCAAGCGTCGCTCGTCCGGCTGAATCTGAACGAAGCCGTGGTGCCGGAGAGCCTTGGCGTGCGGGCAGTGGGGATTAACGCGGATATGAAGCGGAGTATTGGGGATATCGTAAAGTAAAGATGAGAATTTTGGAGTCATTTTTCATTTTTCGTTTTAAAGGTAGCTTTCAATAGAAGATTGACAAAATAAGAATAAATTGGTAAAATTGTGTCGACAGCAGAAGCATGATCTGAAGCTGTCGACATTTACGATCACACAGCACATGGCTGCATCTACGAAGGATAAAGTTCAGAATATCAGATTTCTATTCGAAATGAGATTCCGAAAGAGTATAACTAAATAAAGGAAAAATATGTAAAAAAGAGGAGGACTCCGCCTATGAGTGTCGAAGACTGTGGTTGAAGGCGTCTGGTTTAACATGTATAATGAGAGGAGAAGCATAGCATGAGCAGAAACCGAAATACTTCCACAACCAGACAAAAGAGAAAAGTAAGAAATACACAAAAGAAGGTACATCATCAGCATAAGGACAGATTATTCCGGTACATTTTTCAGGATAAAGAGGATTTATTGGATTTGTATAACGCGGTGAACGATACGGATTATGATGACCCGAGTGAGCTGGAGATTACGACGCTGGATGATGTGATTTATCTGAGCATGAAAAATGATCTGTCTTTTATGCTTCGGATTACCCTGAATCTGTATGAGCATCAGAGTACTTGGAATGAAAATATGCCACTCAGGGGATTTTTCTATTTTGCTGAATTGTATGATAAATACATTAAGGAGCAGGGAATTAAGATCTCAGAAACGATTCGGCAGGTAAGACTTCCCTTTCCAAAGTACGTGGTGTTTTACAACGGAACGAAAGATATGCCGGACCGGGTGGAGTTGAAGCTGTCGGATTGCTTTGAAAAACCGGAACGGGAGGAGGGAGAACCCTGCCTGGAATGCAAGGCTCTGATCCTGAATATCAATGCAGGCCGGAACCGGGAACTGATGCGTAAATGCCACAGACTGGCAGAATATGCATATTTTATCGGAGAGATTCGGCGGTATATGAGCGATGGCTGGTCATTGGAGGAGGCGACTGATTTCAGCATTCAGAAATGCCTCCGGAAGGAAGTATTGTCGGATATCCTGGAAAAAAGCGCAATGGAGGTGCGTAGGATGATACTGACAGAATACGATGAAATAGCCGCAAGAGAATATTTGAAGAAAGAAAGCATGGAAGCAGGCCGAGAGGAAGGTCGAGAGATAGGCCGCGAGGAAGGTCGAGAGATAGGCCGAGAAGAGGGTCGAGAGATAGGTCGCGAGGAAGG
>CAKROP010000055.1 GCA_934373375.1 uncultured Anaerosacchariphilus sp. | reverse complement strand
TATAAGAGCTAACGCTATAAAGGGTACAAATAAGGGTAAAATCAAAGCTCAAGAAAGGACTGTCACACAATGGAAATTACATATAGCAAGTACGGAGATTACTACCTGCCGGATCTGGCAATATCCGAGAAAGAACCGGCAACCTATGGACGCTTTGGCCGTATGCGGCTCCAATATCTGAAAGAGCACCGCAGAGCGACCTATATCAATTTGAAAACGTCCGGTCAACTGACGCAGCATCTCAATGAGATCGACCGTGAAGCAAACAAGATGCTGCGGCTGCTGATTGAGCAGATGGCGCAGGCGCAAGGCATCACGGAGCAGCTAAAGGCTGAAAATCAAATGGCATGGGTAGGGGCGATGAATAATATTCATAACGGAGCGGAGGAAGTCGTAATAAGAGAGATTATATTCGGGTACCATCGAACAGGCGATTGCTGGGACGGAGTTCATCCAATGGTTGCATAATGAGAACAAGAAATATCTCTTCTCACCAACTGTCACTCCGGTGAGGCAGTGATGAGCGGCAACCGCATGGATACCGACATCATCTCCGGCCCGGAAAGCGGTATGTCCACGGTGCTGGTGCTTTCGAGCGTTTCGACGCGCGGGATGCTCAGAATCTATGCTTACCGCTTGAGCGCCGCGCTCGACGGCGCGGGCGACATTGCGGCCATTCCCGTGCGGAGAAGCCATAAAACCGCGGCATCTTCGAGTTCCGGCAAAAGGTGGTCAGCGGCGGTTTCGCTTGTGCAGGCGCCATGCACCGGAATCTGCACATACTGGGCAACCGCTCTTTTGGCTAGCCTTTATAGAAGTGCAAGATTATTTCTGCGGCAGAGAAATTATACCATGATAATATGTAGAGAGCCTTATGGGGATTCCTGCTGCTTTATCCGACGTCTGTGGTGTGCGGTATGTCTCTCGGAAGAGAAGGCTATATGCTGTCTGCGCGAGTGCGACACGCGGGGAAACTGCGGCAAGCCAGTTGATTGGGGGCGGGGATATATCCTAATGAATATTGAATAAGCAAAATCTATTGATTATATGCAAATGCACATATTTGGTAAAAAGCAGGGATGGTATTGAAAGGCAGGTCAAATCTTTAAATCTCCAAAAAGAACCCCTTTGATCTGTGCATTATAACAAAACTGCTCAAAAATTTAGACAATATTTATTTCGTTTCGAAAAAATCTGCACACAAATTACGAAAAAGAAATGGTTATGTATACAATTGAATTTGCAAAATCAGCGTGTATATAATATGACCATAAACTATGCATAGAAACAATGCCGTTACGGCCGCGGCAGAATCAAGGAGGCGAGAATCTGTTGAAAGAAAAAGTAGTTTTAGTCATTGGCTCGGAACCATTTGGCGGCGACCCTGTCAATCCGACATTTGAGATCGGCAAGCTCTTGAATGGAACGGAATATAAGGGATATGTATTTCGCAACGCCGGATTTCCGGTCAATCGCAAGAGATGTATCCCTTCGGTAGAGGCGGAAATTAAAAAGTGGGAGCCTGCCATTGTAATCGGCGTTGGTCTGGCAGATAACCGGACGGGTGTGTGTTTGGAAAGAATTGCGGCAAATGTTGCAGATTTTCCGATTCCGGACAATGAAGACTATTTGGCGCTGAACGAGACATTAGACGCGGATGGTCCCGCTGCATATTTCAGCACTCTGCCCATCCGCGCATGCGTCAAGAGACTGCGGGACGCAGGTATCCCCGCCTATGTTTCCAATACAGCTGGAAATTTCTGCTGCAATATGACGATGTATGGAGCTCTCAACTATATTGCGAAGAAAAATCTCACTGCACGGGCAGGCTTCGTTCATGTTCCCTATACGCCGGAAATGATTGCGAGCAAGGGATTGAGTCAGGCTACGATGTCGTTTGATGTCATGAAGCGCGCGATTGAACTGGTAGCAAAAGCTACCATCGACAACGAAACAGATATCTCCATGGTCTGTGGAAGTTGCAGTTAATGTGAGAGATAAATAAAAATAGAAAAAGAAAGGAAGAAACGCATGGTAAGCGAGAAATTGATTCAGGAGCTGAGTGAGCTCCCAAAGTCTCGTCTGGTGGATAAGAATCAGCTTCCTACCAGGATGTCCGAACGAAAGATGACGCCCTTTTCCTTTATGCTGATGTGGATGGGCACGTCCATTCTCTTAGCCGTTTTCACGAATGCTGCCAATATGTTCCCCAGCCTCGGCATCGGGCAGATTCTGGGGGCTGTTGCACTTGGTAACCTGATCACGGTCATCACTCTTGCAATCAACGGTGATATCGGCATTACCTACGGACTAAACTTCCCTGTATACCTTCGTTCTATCTTCGGCTACACGGGCTGCTATGTACCGTCTGTGATTCGTGCGATCCCTGCATGCTTCTGGTATGGGTTTCAGACCTATCTTGGTGCCGAGGCCATCAATATGATCCTTGTTAAGCTCGTTCCGAGTTGGCCCGGGACCTATGGTTGCGTTTTGGGCATTATTGTCGTCTTTTTGACCGTCCAGTGCCTCACGACTGCGAAGGGCATCGGCGCAATCAGCAAATTCGAGGATGTTGTGACACCTTTGATGTTCCTCGTTATGCTGTATCTCCTCTATTTCGTTCTCAACAAGGGCGGCATGTCCGCTGGCGAGATTCTGGCAACCCCTGCCGGCGAAGTTACCGGTACCCGTTACAGCTTCTTCTATGCCGTTACTGCCATGACCGGCTTTTGGGCCACAATGGCGCTGAATATCCCAGACCTGACACGTTTCGTTAAGTGTAATCCTGATGAGCCCAACTGGCTCAAGCGGAACTGGTGCTCTATTTGGCCGCAGCTCGTTGGCATTATCCCCATGATGACGCTGCTGGCGTTTATCGGCGCCGCGGCAATGCTGACAAGCGGTCATTGGGATCCCATCCAGTACATTGCCGGGATGGATTCTCCCACTTGGCTTTTGATCGTGATGCTGCTGCTGAGCGTGTTTGCCCAGTGGAGTTCTAACATCAGCTCGAACATCCTGCCGCCCGCTAATATTTTCTCCACGGTCTTTGCCCCCAAGGTGAGTTTCCCAATGGGCTGCGCTGTTGCCGGTATCTTGGCTTTCCTAATGCAGCCGTGGAAGCTGATCGACCGAGTCGTGACAGCGAACCTTGTGGTCGGTATTATGCTCGGCGGTGTTGCGGGCATGATGATTGCGGACTACTATTTTCTGCATAAGCGTAAACTCAACATCCGTGACTTCTATGTAGAGGACGGCGAGTATACCTTTGTCAAGGGTTGGAACCCTTGCGCCTTTATCGCCTACATCGTCGGCACGGTCGGCGGCCTACTCTACACGGACCTCGGTTTCCTGCTGGCAATGCTGGTAGGCGGCGTTACCTACTACCTGCTGATGCGCTTCTGGGGTGCCAAGAAGTATAACCAAACCTCCATCTTGGTCAACTTCGAGAAGTAACAACAAAAAATATATCTATGCGACCTGCACTTACGTTATAATTAAAGGAGAATTACCATGAGACCCAATTATACTTCTATTACCGGTATTAAGGACCTTTCCCGCAGTGATATCGATTATATCTTAGACCTTGCCGAAAAGCTGGAGCCCATCGTGCAGAAGAAGAGCCAGCTTCGCCCACTGAAGGATACGACGCTCTGCACATTCTTCTATGAGCCGTCTACCCGTACACGCCTTTCTTTTGAGTCTGCGATGCTCGCTCTAGGCGGCGAAGTCATCTCCATGGCAGATGCGCAAAAGACCTCTTCTGTTTGGAAGGGCGAAACGTTGGAAGACACCATTCGTACGATCGAAAACTACTGTCAGATCATTGCCCTGCGCCACTTCGAGGCTGGCGCTGCGCAGAGAGCGGCGGCAATCTCTAAGGTTCCTGTCATCAATGCAGGCGATGGTCCTAATGAGCACCCCACGCAGACATTGCTTGATATGTTGACGATCCGCCGCGAGTGTGGCAAGCTGGACAATCTAAAAGTCGTTATGTGCGGCGACCTCAAGCACACTCGCTCTACCAACTCCTTGACGCTTGGACTGTCCAACTACAATGTGGATTTCACTTTCGTTCAACCCAAGGGCTTTGAGACCAGCGAATGGATTCTTGATATCGTGAAGGAGCGCGGTTGCACCTATCGCCAGACCGAAGATCTGCAGGAAGCTCTTATCGGTGCAGATGTCGTCTATATGTGCCGCATCCAAAAGGAAAGATTTGATCCAGAAGAGTTTAAGCTCATTGATGGCAAGTATTGCCTGACGCGCGATATGCTGGAAAAGTCACCGAAAATCGCAGCCGTGCTGCATCATCTGCCGCGTGTGGCAGAACTCGATGTCAGCGTGGACGATTATCCCGGTTGCGCTTATTTCAAGCAGACCTACAACGGTGTGCTGATCCGTGCCGCACTGATAACCATGCTGCTGGATCGTGTGCCTGTTGAGTACGGGATGTGACCCCGCATACCTCTCTCTTCGTTAAGGCAGGCAGGAAATCTCTCCCTGCCTGCCTTATTTGATATGTGGGAGAGGGTATAGGGCTGAGAAACGCGGCCATAAAAGAGGTGCTTTTAAGGTGTGCCTTTTGCGGCAGAATGGAGATTTTTATGTTGGATACACAGCTTGCCCAGACAATTGTGGACCGCACAATGTCCGTCCTCCATATCAACGTCAATGTCATGGACGAAAACGGCATCGTGATTGCAGCCGGGGATAAGGGCCGTATTGGCAACTTTCACAGCGCTGCAGCCAAGGTCGTACACAGTGGAATTAAAAAAGTCGTGTCCGCAAAGGAAGCCCTGGCGCTTGAAGGAGTGGAGCCGGGCATCACCCTACCTATCCAGTATAAAAATCAGATTATCGGTGCACTCGGTATAACGGGAGCACCGGATATCGTTGAGAAGTATGGTGAGCTCGTCACGCTTTCGGCCGTTCTGATGATCGAGCAGGCCGAGATGAAAGAGCGGGCGTTTCTTGAGCAACGCACAAGGGACAATATCCTGCTCGATTTGTTTACCGGTCGAGCGTCGGAAAACGAGATTATTTTCCAACGGCGCGCAGAGATACTCAATTTTGATTTTTCCGGTGCGTGGGCCGTTATGGCAGTAAGGGTGCTGCCAGAACAGCCGACAATCAGCGAATTCGACTATCAGCGCATCAAAGACCGCTTTGAGGCACGCCTTTCTGCCGCGGCGACACAGAACCTGTACGGTTGCTTTGCAAAGGATACGTTGGCGCTGCTGAGCCGAATAGACAAAGCGGCGGATAGAGCGGAGCAACTCCGCCGGAACGCGGAGACGGTCTATGGGCTTCTGAGCAGTGATGAAACGGATATCCGCCTGTGCATCGGGGATATCTGTGAGGATTGGCGCGGAATACCATCGGCCTTCAAGTTTGCTGAAAGCGCATTGCGTTTTTCGGGGTTGTATGGGCAAACCAAAAAAACTTTCTATGCAGAGCAATACCGTTCTGAACACATGCTCTCGCAGCTCCCAAAGGAACAGCGACAGCAGTTTTGTTGCGCTGTGCTGGGCCCGCTGCAAGGGCGACATGAGCAGGGGCGGGTTTGGTTGCTGACATTGCAGGCATATTACCGCAACGACATGAACGTACAACAGACGGCGGATGAGCTTTTCATCCACCGCAACACACTGAACATGCGTCTCGGCAGAATCGCTGAACTGATTGGTTATGTGCCGCAACGATTTAATGATGCCTTTACGCTGAAACTGGCGTTGGCGCTGTTGCAGATGGAACCGACTTTATTGGAAATTTGAAAAGAGGTTATACCATGAACTATATTGATATTCGAAGCGATACCGTTACCAAGCCTACTGAAGAGATGCGAATGGCAATGTATCACGCAGAGGTGGGCGATGATGTTTTGGGTGATGATCCTACCGTAGCGAAGCTTCAGGAAATGGGTGCGGGACTTTTTGGGAAAGAAGCCTGCCTGATAACTGCTTCCGGTTCGATGAGCAATGAAACGGCCGTGCTTTCTCTGACCGGGCGCGGAGAGCAGATCGTGGTGCATGACAAAGCGCATATCTACAATTTAGAGGTAGCGGGGCTTGCGCAAATGTGCGGCATCCAGCCGCGCCCTTTGAAGGCACCCGGCGGCATTTTTGATTTGAAAGAGCTGGAGGCAAACTTGATAAAGCCGGCGATTCAGAATGCGCCCACTACGCTGGTCTGTATGGAAGATACGTTTGACCTCAATCAGGGGCTTGTCGTTCCGAAGGAGCATATTGACGCCGTTTGCAATTTGGCGCACAGCCACGGAATTCCCGTCTATATGGACGGCGCCCGTATCCTGAATGCCGCGGTCGCAATGGACATGGATCCAGCCGTGCTCTGCGAGAAGGTTGATGTCGTGTCCCTCTGCCTGAGCAAAGCTCTAGCCTGCCCGATCGGATCAATTATGATGGGGCCGAAGGATGTAATCGCAAAGGCGCGCGTTATGCGTCAGATGCTGGGTGGCGGATGGCGTCAGGCTGGTATTATCGCTGCGGCAGGTATCGTGGGGCTTTCTCACTACAAGGATCTGGCGCTTGACCACGAAAAGGCACAAACGATCGCCAAGGGACTTAAGAAGCTGGGCTTTGAAATCGATATGCAGCAAGTACAGACAAATGTGATCCGCGTGGGCACCGCACCTGTTGGCAAGACTGCAACCGAGTTTTGTGCAGCGATGGAAGCGAATGGCGTTAAGGTCAAACCCATTGGCGAAGCGCATATCCGAATGATCTGTCACAAGGACCTGCACATCGAAGACATTTCCACCGTTTTGAGTGCTGCGGAGCGTAGCGTCCGGTAAGGGGGATGTATCTATGTATGACGTCTTGATTCAAAATGGACTCCTTGTCACAGAGAATGGTCTATCTGCAGAGGATATTGCGATCGCGGGTGAGAAGATTGCCGCACGCGGCCCTGCGGGAACGCTGGGGCCTACCCGCACGGTGATTGATGCTGGCGGGAAATATATCTTGCCGGGATTGATCGATCCCCATGTGCATATCCATCACCCGTTTAAAGGGAGCTATGCTGCAGACGATTTCTATTCGGCGACCGTTTCCGCCGCTTTTGGCGGCGATACCATGGTCTGCGATTTTGCGATTCAGTGGGATAAGGAAAAGGACATCGTTCAGACCTGTGACAACCGCAAGGCGCAGTTTGAGGGGCAGTCTGTGATCGACTTCGCTTACCACGCATGTCCTACCTTAGCCGAATCCGAAACGATAGAGGGGCTGGAAACGCTCATTGAGCGTGATATCCCGTCGGTAAAGCTGTATATGACCTACTCTCGTCAGGGGAGAATGTCAAACGATGCAATTCTGCTGGAAACGCTGAAGCTTACGGCCCGAAAGGGCGGCATTGTCGGCGTACACGCGGAAAACGACGCGTTATGTAATTACTATGCGGATCAGTTCTCCCGCGAGGGACGCTCGTTACCGCATGATTTCCCGCTTTGCAAGCAAAACTTGGTGGAGTCGGAGGCCGTTAACAGGGCAATCTATTTCGCTAAAATGACAGGCGGCACACTCTATATTTTCCATCTTACCTGTGCGGAAAGCTTGGAGCTTGTACGCAAGGCGCGCGCAGAGGGCGTACGTGTCTTTGCAGAGACTTGCACACATTATCTGACGATGGATATGAGCAAGTATGACCGCCCGGATGGCGCGAACTTTATTTGTAGCCCTCCGCTACGCAAGGCAGAGGATGTTGAGGCCCTTTGGGGCGGGATTAACGATGGTAGCATCGGCATCGTCAGCTCTGATCACTGCGGATTCACAAAGGCGAGCAAGGAGCTAGGTGGCAACGATTTTACCAAGACGCCCAATGGTCTGCCCGGAATGGAACTGCGCCTACCCGCCATTTATACCTATGGCGTGAAAACGGGGCGAATCGACATGATGAAGCTTGCTGCGCTCCTCAGCACAAATCCTGCAAAGGTCTTCGGCATGTATCCGCGGAAGGGCTGCCTTAATGTAGGCAGTGACGCAGATATTGTTATCTTTGATCCGAGCGTTGAGCGTTACATTTCTCCCGAGGCATTGCACAGTCCGGTCGATTGGTCTCCGTTTGACGGTGAAACGCTATACGGAGAGGCGCAGACCGTATTCCTGCGCGGAAATGCAATCATTTCGGAAAACAAACTGAACGCAGAGGCGGGCTGTGGTCGCTTTACGGCACGAAACTGCCGCCATATTGTATTGCCGTGAGTCTACGCATTACCCGTCTTGCGACCTGTGATACTATTGACATCATTTTCAAAACGAGAAAGCCACTTTGCCCGTTCCGCTTTTATGGCTTTGTTTGTGTGTTTCGGCGCTTCCACGCGCGAAACGCTCAAGCCCTACACTTATCGTCCGAGCGTCGTGCTCAACGGCGTAGGCAACATTGCCGCCATTGCCCGTGTGAGAAGCCATAAAATCGCGGCATTTCCGAACCTTTTTTGCAATAAATCAAGGCCGCCTGTATTCTTGCCAAAAACCGACAAATGTCAAGAAGAAATTAGACAGCTGAAGAAAAATAATTGATGATGTAACACAAGAATGCCCGCTATACAGATCTGATCGTCGCTGCAACGCAACTTGTCTTTATTACAAATCGCCTTTACCATAAAAAGGAAAGCTCCGGCAAAGCAGCTTTCGCGGCATAAAGCCCCGTCTGCGGACTGGACTTAATCCACGATCCGCTTGATGGGGCTTTTTCTTTGCGCCTTCGACGAGTAAGCGAAGCGCGTGTCACTTCGCACATTACTGATTTTGGGGAGGTATGACATGACACGAAAGGAACTATGCGAGGAACAGCAGGTGTAGCATAGGCTGAAAATTATCGAGATCATTCCTTTGTGTTCGAATGTATCATCTCCTTTGGCACCTTGGTCAACATCTTTTTCGCCCGTCTGTAACGCTCTTCCAGCACGGTGAGCTTTGCGCGCTGTTCGGCGCTCTTACGGCGCTCGGCGGTCAGCTCGTCCTTGAGCGCTTCGTTTTCCTCAGCGCTGCATCGCTGCATGGAAAGCGGCTGCGACACAGCTGCCTGCATCCGCTGAATTTCCACTTGAAAGGACTCTACCTCCGGCAAGAGCTGCGCCAGCAGCGCAATCGCCTCCTCGCGCTTCTTACCTGCGTTGAACACATTGATGTCGTTCAACGCAGCTTCCAGCCTTTCCAGCTTGGCATCCATTGCGGTCACTTTCTTGTACCACCGAGGCGTCAGATGTCTGCGCTTGGTTTCAACGGCGGGCGCGCCGCGCTCCAGCTCTGGCCACCGCTCCGCCATGCAGGCGTAGAAATCGTCCTGCCAGCGGATCATATTTTTCTTGTTGCCGAGAATTTCTTTTGCAGACAACCGCTTGTCTTTCGTCAGCGGCACGAAACATAAGTGCATGTGCGGCGTCCTCTCGTCCATGTGTACCACGGCGGAAAAGATATTCTCCTCGCCCACGCGCTCTTTGAGAAAGCCGAGCGCCCGCTCAAAATACTCCGGCATTTCTGATTCATGTGCTTTTGCAAACTCCGGGCTGGTTGTGATCAAAGTCTCCACAAATTTCACGCTGTCCCTGCGCACCCGGCAGCCCGCCATGCTGATACGGTGTCGGATCTCCTGCCCGTAGCTCCAACGCGGCGCGATCAAATGATAGTTCTGCACGGTGCGGCTTTTGTCAAT
>CAKROP010000054.1 GCA_934373375.1 uncultured Anaerosacchariphilus sp. | reverse complement strand
GTGGGAACCATCGCGAAGGCTTTTGGCATGAGGGTACTGGCATACTCGCCCCATGAATATGAGAGTGGCAAAGCCATTGGAACTTATGTAAACTTAGATACCCTGTTGGCCGAGTCCGACATCATTTCCCTGCACTGTCCGCTGTTCCCGGAGACGGAAGGGATCATTAACCGGGAGACCATCAGCAAGATGAAGGACGGCGTTATCATCCTGAACAATGGCCGTGGCCCGCTCATCGTAGAGCAGGAACTGGCGGACGCGCTGAACAGCGGCAAGGTACTGGCCGCAGGCGTAGATGTGGTAAGCGCAGAGCCCATCAAGGGCAATAATCCGCTGCTTACGGCAAAGAACTGCTTCATCACGCCGCACATCGCCTGGGCGACAAAAGAGGCCCGGCAGCGCATCATGGACTGCACAGTAAATAATGTGAAGGCATATCTGGCAGGCGTTCCGGAAAATGTAGTGAACCAGTAAAACCCAGAAAAAGTTTTCGCCAGGTTTTTGCCAATCCACTCCTGGATAGTGAAAATCTGGCGATAAAATTTTTCGAGAAAACCCGAAAAAACCCTTGCAAACAGCCAGAAAGTATGATAATATAATCGGGCACGGCAAAAGAACCGAGCTAACGCCCATCCAAAGGGGCAGATAAATAAGGCTCCTTGGTCAAGCGGTTAAGACATCGCCCTTTCACGGCGGTAACACGGGTTCGATTCCCGTAGGAGTCATTTATATCTTGACGAATTACTTCCGATATGATATAATACAACAGTTGATGGCGACATAGCCAAGTGGTAAGGCGTGGGTCTGCAACACCCTGATCACCAGTTCAAATCTGGTTGTCGCCTCTATTAAAGAAAGAGTTTAAAGCCTATAATATGTAGGTTTTTAGGCTCTTTTTTTAATGGGCGTCAACAGTACGCCCCTTTTCAAAAATGAAGAAAGAGAGAGTTTTCAAAAATAATTTGGCGAAAACTTGGCGAAAACTTTTAATGAAAAGGAGACAACTATAATGGAATATACACCGATTAGCATAAAAAAAGTGAATAAGCAGTCTAAAGGAAAGACATATGAATATTTTGAAGCACGTACAACCGTAACATTTGAGGATGGTACGAAAAAACGTAAGTGCGGAACAGGCAAGACGAGAAAAGACGCAAACGCCTGTTTGAAACAAAAGCTAGAGGAGTTTAAACAATTGAATAATGAGAGGAAAGAACAAGAGGAAGCCATAACGGTAGAAACGACAGTTCCGGTTAATTCCTCAACACTGAATGAGGCATTGGAGCACTTTTTGGAATATCGTTTGCGGGAAGGAATATGAGAAGCAACATACGTGAGAGATGACAGAGTTCACCGGAATCAGATTGCAGAGTATCCGCTTGGGAAAATGCACCCCTTGAAGATTGAGCATAATAGGCTGGTGAAGTTTGCGTTGAATAATGCAAAACTCCATGAATGGGGCTATCCAACATTCACAGAGTTCTATTTGAGAATATGCGAAAACTAAAGAACCGCCGTATACCGAACGGTACGTACGGTGGTGTGGGAGGTCGGTAGATAAAATAATTATCTACCTCCTACCCGATTTTGATACTGGGCGGGCGTGCAGCCCATAAGAGATTTGAATTTTGAAATATAATTGCTGACCTGATTGTAGCCGCAGAGACCGGCTGTTTCTGAGACGGAGAAATCCGAAGTAAGAAGCTCCAGGCTCTTCCGGATCCGGTAATCCGTCAGAAACTGATAAGGTGTAACCTGAAGCTGTTCCCGGAAAATGCGGCAGCATTCCCCCACACTGATGTGGGCGCAGCGGGCCAGAACCGTAAGAGTTATATCCTCGGCGTAATGGGCATAGATGAAAGAAAGCATATCCTGAAGACGCTGGCGTTTGACAGTGGAAAGGGAAGGAGCTGAAGACGCGGTGTGTTCCAGGCAGGGAAGCGTATGATACCATAGTTCTGCAAGTCGGATGGCGATTCCATAAGAGCGGTGGGGAAATGATTCCGGCCAGAAACGAAGAATTTCTGAGAGACAGGTCAGGACCGCACTGCCGTCCCTGGTCTCACAGGTAAGCAGCAGAGAGGCGGGGACTCCGCCGGTTACCCACGGCAGCACGTCGTCCTGTTCCATACGGCTTCCGGGAAAGAAGGAGAGAAGCTTCGACGGAAAATTCAGGCTGGCATAAACGCCGCCGGCGGACAACTCTGTAACAGCGTGAATGACGCCGCTGTTGATAAAAAATGCCTGCCCTTCCTTCAACGTATAACGCTGGGCGTCAGCCTGAATGGTCAGGGTACCCTGCAGAGCCATGGTAAACTGAAGTTCTTCGTGCCAGTGAAAATCGCCTACGCCGCGGCCAAAGGGAAACATACCGCTTTCATCGACCCGATAGATTTCCACTGGAAAAAGCGGATCCGGGTAATGATTAATCTCGTGATAGTTTTCTTTTGATATCTGCATCTTTTGGCACCTCGTTTTATGAAAATGTTAAGAATTTGATATTTTTGAACAAAAATATTGTACCACAGGAAAAGAAAAAAGGATATACTGAGGTTCCAAAAGAAAGAGACAGGAGTGTGAGATATCATGGAACAGGAATTTGAGAACCTTCCCATTTCCCGGCTGGTTCTGCGGTTGGGAATTCCGGCGATGTTCGCGCAGTTTTTTAATATATTATATAGCATTGTGGACAGAGCCTTTGTAGGACATATGCCAGGCTGCGGAGAGATGGCGCTGGCAGGCATTGGAATCTGCGCGCCGATTCTGACGGCGCTTACGGCAATATGCTCTTTACTTGGTATCGGCGGCGCGTCCCTCATGAGTATCTGCATGGGGAAAAAGGAATATCGGGACGCGGAAGCGGCTATGAATCATGCGGCCATAATGCTGGCGGTATTCTCAGTAGTACTCACGGGAATTTTACTGGTGTGTGAGAAGCCGCTTCTCTATGCGCTGGGCTGCAGCGATGCTATTTATCCATATGCCGGCGCGTATTTTCGAATCTATGTGTGCGGTACGCTGGCAGTGCTGTGTGGAACGGGTATGAATCAGTTTATCCTGGCTTTCGGAAACGCGAAGCGTGGAATGGCTGCAGTGATGCTGGGGGCGATTCTGAATACAATTCTGGACCCCATCTTTATCTGCGGGCTGCATATGGGAATTCGCGGCGCCGCTATCGCTACTGTGACAGCGCAGATCTGTGTACTGGTATTTGTATTGCGCTATTTCTTCTCAGAAAAGGCTGTATTCCGGCTTCATATCTGCAGACCGGAGCGCCGGATCATGGGGAAGATTCTGAAGATTGGAAGTCTTCCGTTCCTGATTATCCTGTGCGATAATCTGCTGGTGATTTCCCTGAATTATGTTCTGCGGAGATATGGTGGAGAGGTTATGGGGGATCGCTATATCTCCTGCGCGGCGGTTGTTCAGAGTTTTATGGTTCTGGTCACCTATCCGGCCCAGGGTATTACGAGCGGCTGTGGAACGCTCTACAGCTATCATTACGGGGCCGGTAATACAGAAAAGGTTCTTCAGGTATTCCGTTCTGTATTTCTTCTCTGCGCAGGCTATATGGCGATACTGTGCGGAGCGGCACAGCTGTTTCCGGTGATGTTCGCAAAAATTTTTGTACAGGATCAGGCTGTGGCGGTATTGTCGGCGTCCTGTATCCGCAGGTATACCGCAGGACTTCTGGGAGTAGCGGTACAGTACGCGATTGTGGACGGGCTGACAGCTATGGGAATGATTCGGGAGGCGCTGCCCATATCCTTTTTTCGTAAAATCCTCTATGTAGTCTGCGTATTTCTGCTGCCCATGGCGTTTCCGATGGAGCAGGTATTCTATTGCGAAACCATTTCCGACCTGGCGGGGGCGTCAGTAACGGCAGCGGTGTTCCTTTTCCGGATTGTACCAACATGGAAAGCCAGGGGGAAAAAACAGTTGACGCATTCTTAAGATTATGTTAAAGTATAACTGTTCGATACGGATTGTAACTGCGTAACGGCAGGCAAGACCAGAGGAATATAGATGCCGCGCAGGCAAGCTATATTTTTTGGTCTTTTTTTATTGTCTTACAGGAGTGCTGGAAAGTCGGAAGCCTATGGTAATTAAGAAAATTTATAATAACAACATAGTGCTGGTGGAGGATGAAAATCAGCGGGAAATGATCCTGCAGGGAAGAGGGCTGGCCTTTGGAAAAAAGGCGGGAGATTCCATCGAGGTGGAGAAAGCAGAAAAACGCTTTGTCATTGATTCCCCGGATTTGACATCCAAGTTCACAGAATTGATGAGCCAGATTCCGGCCAACCATCTGGAGCTGGCCTGGCGGATCATTGAGGACGCCCAGAAGGAACTGGATGTGACCTTTTCGGATGTGATTTATGTGGGACTTACGGATCATATTCATTACGCGCTGTATCGGTACAAGCAGAACACCCCGCTGAAGAATTATCTGCTCTGGGAAACCAAGCGGTTTTATCCGAAGGAGTTCGCGGCGGCAAAGAAAGCGTTGAAAACCATCGATTACTATGAAAATGTACATCTTCCCGAGGACGAGGCAGGCTATATAGCGCTTCATTTTGTTAATGCCGTTCAGAATGGCGATAAGATGGAGACGACCATTATGGTGACCCAGACCGTACAGGAGATTCTGAAAATCATTCAGATTCATTTTCGGATGCAGCTGGATGAGGGCACCCTGGATTACCAGAGACTGCTGACCCATGTACAGTATTTTGCCCACAGGCTGGTGGCCTCGGATCTTATAGAGAGCGAGGACGACACTCTGTATCAGCAGGTGAAAGCGCTGTATCCGGAAAGCTACGCCTGTGTAGGACGGATTTCCGAATATTTTGAAGGAAAATTCCATGTACAGATTACGAAAGAGGAGCAGATGTACCTGATGCTCCACATCAGCCGCGTAGTCAACCGGCAGCGGGCTGAGCAACAGAATAAACGCTAAAGTTTTGGTAAACTGTTTTTAGAAGGATTGTAACTGCGGAAAACGCGGGCAAGACCGGAAAACAGCAGAAGATTTCCCGGACGCGGGGAGTATTTTTGCTGCTTTCCGGTTTTTTGATCCACGGAAGCCGCAGTTCAGATATAACCAAAGATTCCAGAAAAGAAAGTGAGGAAATACCATGAGCTACAAAGAGATGGCAGAGGGCATTTTAAGCCATATGGGAGGACTGGGAAATCTCTCCTATATGACAAACTGCGCCACCAGACTGCGTCTGAACCTGAAGGACGAGTCGAAGGGAGACCTGGAGGGAGTAAAGACTGTTCCGGGCGTCGTAGGAGCAGTGAAAAAAGGAGGCGTTTACCAGATTATCATCGGAACCGATGTGGTCAATGTGGTAAATGAGATTAAGAAAATGGGTCCGGTCGGCGGAGACGAGCCGGAGCAGAAGGAAAAGGAGAGTCTGGTAAACCGGGTTATGAGCACGATTTCCGGTATCTTCACACCGATTATCCCGGCGCTGATCGCAGGCGGTATGCTGAAGGCCCTGCTGACTCTGCTGACTTTCTTCAAGGTGGTAGACAATACTTCTCAGACCTATTATATGATTAACTTTATCGCGGATTCCGCATTTTATTTCCTACCGGTACTGGTAGCTGTATCCACTGCGGCCCGCTTCAAGTGTAATATGTACGTGGCGGCTGTCATTGGCGCGGCTCTTCTGCATCCGAATTTCACAGCGCTGGTATCCGCAGGCGAAGCGGTGAAGTTCTGCGGACTTCCTGTAACCCTGATTTCCTATGGTTCCAGTATCATTCCCAGTATTCTGGCCATCTGGCTGATGTCCTACGTGGAGCCCTTCGCGGATAAGATTTCACCGAAGCCCATCAAGTTCCTGTCCAAACCGCTGATTACGATCCTGATTGTAGCTCCGGTTACCTTCCTGGTACTTGGACCTCTCGGTTACACCGTAGGTACCGGTCTGGCAGCCATTACCGAATTCCTGAATCAGCACGCAAGCTGGCTGGTACCGACCCTGATGGGCGCGTTTATGCCGCTGCTGGTTATGACCGGTATGCACTGGAGCTTCGCGCCGGTTATCATGCAGTCCTACGCGACCTATGGTTATGAGACTGTTATGGGACCGGGAAGCTTTGTATCCAATATCTGTCAGGGCGCAGCGTCTCTGGCTGTAGCGTTGAAGACCAAGAACAAAGATCTGAAGCAGGTAGCAAGCTCTGCAGGTATCACAGCGCTTCTGGGTGTAACTGAGCCTGCTATGTTCGGTGTAACCCTGCGTCTGAAGAAGCCGCTGTACGCCGTTATGATTGGCGGTGCCTGCGGCGGTCTGTATGCAGGTATCAATGGCGTTGTCCGTTATACCTCCGGTACGCCGGGACTTGCGTCTTTCGCGGTATTTATCGGCGAAAATCCGATGAACATTGTACATGCGTTTATTTCCGTGGGCATCGGTTTTGCGATTACCTTTATCCTGACGCTGGTATTCGGTTTTGAGGATATTCCGGCAAATGGCATAGTTGCAAAAAATACAAAAGAAGCTACCGCCCTGGACACAAAGATCGAGATTGGAAGCCCGGCAGCAGGTAAGGCAGTAAAGCTTTCCGAGGTCAATGACGAGACATTCGCAAGCGGTGTTCTGGGCAAGGGCGCGGCAGTGGTTCCGGTAAATGGAAAAGTAGTGGCTCCGGCAAACGGAAAAATTTTGAGCGTATTCCCGAGCAAGCACGCGGTATCCATGGTAGATGAGAACGGCGTAGAGCTGCTGATTCACCTGGGCATTGATACAGTAAAACTGGATGGAAAGCATTTCACTTCCTATGTAAAGGATGGCGAGATGGTAAAGAAGGGCGACCTGCTGGTAGAGTTTGACAAGGCCGCAGTAGAGGCTGAGGGTTATGATACAACCGTCATCGTTGTAGTAACCAATACCCAGGAGTTCCTGGATGTGATTCCGGCGGGCGAGGGTGAGACCGAGCCGACAAAGACCCTGTTTACGATTGTATAGGAGCCGGTTATGATAACAGAAAAATTTATGTGGGGGGCCGCTTTGGCGGCCAACCAGTGTGAGGGCGCGTATCTGGAGGATGGAAAAGGACTTTCTGTCGTGGACCTGCTTCCGGACGCTGCTCATGGCAGATGGGATATGCTCTATCATCCGGAAAAATACCTGGATAAAAAACTGGAATATTATCCCAGCCACAAGGCCATTGATTTCTATCACACGTATCCGGAGGATATGAAGCTGCTGGCAGGTATGGGACTTAAGGCTTTTCGTACCTCCATCAGCTGGCCGCGCATCTTCCCAAACGGAGATGACGCCGAACCCAATGAGAAGGGGCTGGAATTCTATGACCATCTCTTCGCGGAGTGCCGGAGGTATGGCATGGAGCCGGTAGTGACTCTGTGTCATTTTGATACGCCCTATGCGTTGGTGAAGAAATATGGAGCCTGGAAGGATCCGCGCGCTATAGACGCTTATACCAGATACTGCGAGACGGTATTCCGTCGTTATAAGGGTGTCGTCCGCTACTGGATGACTTTTAATGAGATCAATATGATTACCCACATCCCGTTCCTGGGCGGAGGCGTCTTGGTGGAAAATGAGGAAAATCCGAAGCAGGCCATGTATCAGGCGGCGCATCATCAGCTGGTGGCCAGTGCGAAAGCCGTAAAGCTGGCCCATGAGATTGATCCGGAAAATCAGGTGGGCTGTATGCTGGCAGCCGGAAGCTTTTACCCCTACAGCTGCAATCCCGATGACGTGATGGCCAGTGTGCAGAAGAATCATGAAAACTACCTGTTTATCGACGTACAGTCCAGAGGAGCATATCCGTCTTACGCGCCCCGGCTTCTGCGGGAAAATGGGGTGGAGCTGCATATTACAGAGGAAGAGAAAAAGCTTCTGAAGGAAAATACGGTGGATTATATCGGATTCAGCTATTATTCCTCCCGCCTGATTGGCGTCAGTGAAGAGGCACGCAAAAATGTAGTGGATGGAAATGCGGTTACGACGCTCCGCAACCCGTATCTGGATATTACCGCCTGGGGACGGCAGATTGATCCAGTGGGATTGCGGGTGACCATGAACGATCTGTATGACCGCTATCAGAAGCCGCTGTTCATCGTGGAGAACGGACTTGGCTGCGCCGACGCAGTAGAAGCGGATGGCAGCATTCGGGATGATTACCGCATCGATTATACCCGTCGCCATATTGAGCAGATGAAAGAGGCCATGGACGACGGCGTGGAGTGTATGGGATATCTGCCCTGGGGCACCATTGACCTGGTCAGCGCCGGAGGCGGTGAGATGAAGAAACGTTACGGCTTTATCTACGTGGATCTGGATGACGAAGGAAAAGGAACCGGAAAGCGGATGCCGAAGAAGTCTTATGGCTGGTATAAAAATGTCATTGCAACCAATGGCGAGAAACTGTAAAAAAGTGGAAAACAATATAACGGACGAAAAACAGGTGATGGATCTGGCCATGAAAGCGGGCCAGATCCTTTTGGAAAATGGGGCTGAAATCTCCCGGGTGGGCGAGACGATGAATCATATCTGTCATGCCTTTGGCGTAAACGACGCGAACAATTTTGTGCTGAGCAACGGTATCATTCTGACGGGAAATTTCACCGGGACCGAAGCCAGCTACGCGAAGGTCTGGCATATTCCGGTGGGAGGCATCTGTATGGAGAAAATCGTGGCGGTGAATGAGCTGTCACGGGAAATCGAGCAGGGGCGGCGGACACTTGCCGAAGCGGAAAACCGGCTTAAAGAGATCGACGCCATATCCACTGGAAAAACATTGGAGAAAATCCTGGCTTCCGCAGTGGGAAGCGGCGCGTTTTGCTATTTCTTCGGCGGCAATATCATGGACAGTCTGGTAGCCTGTGTGGCAGGTCTGGCCTATGGCCTGGCGGCGTTCCGGTTATTGTCTCCGAAACTGTCCAAAATCACCCGCAATCTTATAGGTGGATTTTTACTGACAGCAGTGTGTGCCTGCGGGTATTTGCTGGGGCTGGGAGAGCACCTGAATTATATGATCATCGGCGCAGTGATGCCGCCGATCCCGGGCGTGCCTTTTATAAATTCCATCCGGGAGCTGGCGGCCGGGGATTATATCTCAGGAGCGGTGCGAATGCTGGATGCGCTTCTGGCCTTTTTTTGTATCGCGGCAGGCGTAGGGTTGGGGATTCTGGCATTTCATCAGCTGTCGGGAGGTGTGATGCTGTGAGCTTTCTGTCTGTGATGGCGGCGGTTTTCATCGGAACTGTGGCCTTTTCCATGCTGTACGGGGTGCCTCGGAGCTGTTATCTGAGCTGCGCGGTGACGGGATGTATTTGCTGGCTGGTCTATTCGCTGCTGGTGGAACGGTGCGGCGTGACACTGGCCTGCTTTGTGGCAACTTTTACGGTAACGGTGCTGGCGAGAGGTCTGGCAGTCCGGAAAAAGTGTCCGGTGCTGGTATTTCTGATTCCCGGTATCTTCCCGATGATTCCGGGAGCGGGAATCTACTGGACAGCATACTATCTGGTGATGGATCAGGTGGGCGCAGCCCTGAGTACCGGTTATGACGCGGTGAAATGCGCGGCAGCGCTGGTATTGGGCATCGTGCTGGCTTTTGAGATACCACAGAATTATTTTCGGAAAAAAGAACAATGAAAAAAGGAATCCTTTTTACGGGATTCCTTTTTGGCGTTCTGTTTTAAAATTTTGTTTTACAGTCCGGCTAATCTCTGCAGCGCCTCGCCCGCAATTAACATTTCCTCGTGCTCAGC
>CAKROP010000053.1 GCA_934373375.1 uncultured Anaerosacchariphilus sp. | reverse complement strand
TGGGCAGTATCTATGTGACAGCGGGAGCGATTCTCATCGGAGTTCCCATCGGAATCCTGACCTCGATTTTCATGGCGTATTACTGCCCGAAGAAAATCTACCGCCCCCTGAAGGCAGCCACCGAGCTGCTGGCCGGAATCCCGTCGGTTGTGTACGGCTTCTTCGGCATGATGGTTCTGGTTCCCCTGCTCCGGCAGATTCCCCATTGCAAGGGAAATGTCATGCTGACCGCATGCATCCTTCTGGGTATCATGATTCTGCCGACTATCATCGGAACCACCGAGACGGCTCTGCGGAGCGTACCGGCGATGTACCATGAGGGCGCGCTGGCACTGGGAGCAACCAAGGAGCGAAGCGTGTTCACGGTTATCGTCCCGGCGGCCAAATCCGGTGTGCTGACCGGTATCGTGCTGGGTATCGGACGTGCCATTGGCGAGACCATGGCAGTCATCATGGTAGCCGGTAATCAGACCAAGCTGCCGGAGAGCTTATTTAAGGGCGTGCGAACCATGACGGCAAATATCGTCATTGAGATGGGCTACGCCACAGACCTGCACCGGGAGGCTCTGATTGCCACTGCGGTAGTGCTCTTCGTGTTTATCCTGATTATTAACCTGAGCGTGTCACTGTTAAGGAGGGGCGGAAATGGAAACGATTAATAAGCAGACAGCCGGGGATAAATTCCGTTCCCTGCTTCGGCATCCGGGTTCCCTGCTTCTGTTTCTTCTGGTGGTACTGGCAGCGGGCGTCACCTTCGCAGTATTGATTTTCCTGATTGCGTATATCCTTGTAAGAGGTGTACCTTATCTTTCGCCGGAGCTGTTCTCCCTGCATTATACCTCGGACAACGTATCCCTGATGCCGGCCCTGTTCAATACCATTGAAATGATATTCCTGGCGCTGATTCTGGCTGTCCCCATCGGCATTTTTTCTGCCATTTACCTGGTGGAGTACGCAAAAAAGGGAAATAAATTCGTGGGTATCGTCCGGGTAACCGCAGAGACCCTGTCCGGTATCCCATCCATTGTATACGGACTTTTCGGCATGCTGTTCTTTGTAACGAAGCTGAAATGGGGCTATTCCATGCTGGCTGGCGCCTTTACCCTGGCTATTATGATTCTGCCGCTGATTATGCGGACCACGGAGGAAGCGCTTCTTGCCGTACCGGATTCCTACCGGGAAGGCAGCTACGGACTGGGAGCCGGAAAGCTCCGGACTGTATTCCAGGTGGTACTGCCCAGCGCCATTCCGGGTATTCTGGCAGGCGTAATCTTAGGGATTGGCCGTATCGTCGGCGAGACGGCGGCACTTATGTATACATCGGGAACCGTGGCCAAGTACGCGGGAGCCATGGAATCGGGCCGTACCCTGGCTTTACATATGTATGTGCTGACCAGTGAGGCCCTGCATGTGGATCAGGCGTCAGCCACAGCCGTGGTGCTGCTCATCATCGTAATCGGAATTAACGCATTTTCAGGCTTCATCGCAAAGAAGCTGGCGAAGAAGACAGGAGAAGAATAAAGTATGGGTATTATGAACATTGAGAATCTGGATCTGTTCTACGGGGATTTCCAGGCGCTCAAAAATGTAAATATGGAGATTGAGAAAAATGAGATTACCGCATTTATCGGCCCGTCCGGCTGCGGTAAATCCACCTTTTTAAAATCTTTGAACCGTATGAATGATATGGTGGCCGGCTGCAAAATTACCGGAAAGGTAACCCTGAATGGCCAGGACATTTATAAGGGAATGGATGTCAACGACCTGCGCCGCAGAGTCGGCATGGTTTTCCAGAAGCCGAATCCATTTCCCATGAGCATCTATGACAATATTGCCTACGGTCCCCGAACCCACGGCATTCGAAATAAAGCAAAGCTGGACGAAATCGTGGAGGAATCCCTGCGGAACGCGGCTATCTGGGATGAGACGAAGGATCGCTTAAAAAAGAGCGCCCTGGGCATGTCCGGTGGACAGCAGCAGCGTCTCTGCATCGCCAGGGCATTGGCAGTCAAACCGGAGATTTTGCTGATGGATGAGCCGACGTCAGCGCTGGATCCGATTTCCACATCGAAGATAGAAGATCTGTGCATGGAGCTGAAGAAGGACTATACCATCGTCATGGTTACTCACAATATGCAGCAGGCTGCCCGTATTTCTGACAAGACCGCATTTTTCCTGTTGGGCGAGGTCATCGAATACGGCAACACAGATCAGATATTCTCCATGCCGAAGGATACACGTACCGAGAATTATATTTCAGGAAGGTTTGGTTGATGCTATGAGAGATTTTTATGAGGAGCAGCTTACCGAGCTGCATACACAGATGATTGCCATGGGCGGCCTGTGCGAAAAGGCCATTTCCAATGCTACAAAGGCGCTGACAGACGGCGATCTGCGGCTGGCGGAGAAAATCATGAAGGACGACGCCATCATCAACCGTCAGGAGCGTGACATCGAGAGTCTTTGTATGAAACTGATTCTCCATCAGCAGCCGGTGGCAGGGGATCTCCGCCGGGTTTCCGCGGCCCTGAAAATGGTGACGGATATGGAGCGTATCGGCGATCAGGCGGCAGATATCGCAGACATTGTCATTGATATGAACGAAAAGCTTCCGGATAAGTTCCTGCATGTGTGCAAGATGGGCGTGGCTGCCATGAAAATGGTAACCGACAGCGTTACAGCTTATGTGGAAGAAGACCTGGAGCTGGCCCGTCAGGTGATTCGGGATGATGATATTGTGGACGGACTGTTTTTAAAGGTAAGAGGGGAAATCCTGGACGCCATCCGCGACGGCAGCAGCAAGGGCGAGGAGGTGCTCGATCTGTTCATGATCACCAAGTATTATGAACGGATCGGCGACCACGCCACCAATATCGCAGAGTGGGTGGAGTATTCCATAACTGGGGAGCGGTCCAACGAGAACTAAATGCCGCCTGGAGGCTTGAAGTTCTGAGAAAGTTGTGATATAGTTATCACAGGCAAATGATAGCAGTATTCCAAGAGAATACAAAATGAAAGCCAGAGAGTTGCAGCTCTCTGGCTTTCTTGTCATTTATGGTGGAGCAAACAAAGAAAACTTGTTCCTGTAAATAGCTTCATAATGTCAGAAAATAATAAAATATTTGCACAAATAAAACAATAAAAGAAGAAAAAACTTAAAATAAATTAAAAATAAGTGTTGACAAACGGAAGAAGTCCCGCTATAATACAATTAAAGATAAGGAACACGAAAAAACAAAACAAAAGCTCCACAAGAAAAGGAGCGAAAAACAACTCAACTATCTTCTTAAATATAACCCAGTTATATTTAACATAGAGAATGAGTAATCTAAGCAAAGGAGGTACAGTCCAACAGGAACTTAACGAATCACCCCATAATCTGAGAAAAGAGAGGTACGGACCGCCGAAGACTTAAGAGGGACTTCCTAAGAAAGCTTTCAGAAAGATGTCAATCTTAATCAAAAGCAGAATTACGGAAGGCAGGAAAAAGGTAACCGTAAACCAATCGTTCGATGAGAATCGGTAAAAAAGAAGAAAAAGCCGGATGAGAAAAGAAGAAGGAAAAACAAACCGGTACAAATGAACTTTACAGAAGATCGAAAAACAAAAACCGAAGACAGAAGAAATCGAACGAAAAAAGTCTATGAGACTTCAGAATAAAAAGAAATAAAAGAAACTGAAAACAGAATAAAGAAATGAGGTATTAGTCCAATGGACAGCATAGTTTAGCAGCGGGTATCAATGTAAGTAGAGTTGATGCCCGCTGATTTGTTGTGTGGAAAATTCCCCTACTAAAGCAAAACACAATATGCTATAATCCATATAGACATCGCGTATCATCATATAAACGCAGTGAAATTCACAGAAAAACGATAGGAAGTATCGCAGAATATACAAGGGGAATGATAAAGATGAAGTCAAAAAAAAATAAACAGGGTTTTACCTTAGTGGAGCTTATTGTTGTACTGGTTATTCTGGCAATTCTTGCAGCCTTGCTTGTGCCGGCTTTGACCGGATACATTGACAGAGCCAGGGAAAAGAAGATTACAGCGGAAGCAAAGGGAGTCTGGACGGCTGCGCAGGCAGCGGCTTCTGAGTATTACGGACTGCATATCAATGACACAGCGATGCAGAAGTCTATGACAAATTCATGCACCATCAATGGAATAAAATATAACAACCTTGGCAGAATATCAAATTCGACACTTTCGGATGAACTGCAGAAGTGGCATACAAAAAATTTGACTGCCAGCCAGATGATTGGCCAGCAGGTACTGATCTACCTGGAAAGCACCGACAAGACGAATCCCCAGTATCAGTTTGGCAATGCCAGTGTTCCGATACAGGGGCAGTCTCTGAAGGTAAATATGAAAAACAATTTTGGAAGTAAGGTACCGGAGAATGCGGTATTTATTCAGATTTTTTATGATAAGAACTGCCAGATTCTTGCACTGAATTTTGGAAAGGACGGTTATTTGGTGACCATGACGGAGGGACAGGATCCTGTCTGTGAGAAAAACGGAAAGGTGCTTTAAAGACAGAGAAAAGCAAGGAAGGAGAACGCCATGTCCCTGCAATTCATTTTCGGTAATTCCGGCGCGGGAAAATCTTATACTTTATTTCGGAGTGTGATCGAGGATTCCATCCGGCATCCGGATCAAAGCTATCTGGTGATCGTGCCGGAGCAGTTTACCATGCAGACCCAGAAGGAGCTGGTGCGGCTGCATCCGGACGGCGGTATCCTGAACATTGACATTTTAAGCTTTCAGCGGCTGGCTTACCGGGTGTTTGAGGAGACCGGAACCCGGGTGGGAAAGGTACTGGAGGAGACCGGTAAGAATCTGGTGCTGCGGAAAATCGCCCAGGAGCGAAAAGGGGAACTGAAGGTCCTCGGTGGGAATTTGAAGAAAATGGGGTATATCAGCGAGATTAAATCACTGATTTCCGAGCTGACCCAGTACGCAGTGACGGAGGAGGCGCTGGCGGATTTCCTGGAGAAGAGTAAGGAGAAGCCTCATCTATATTATAAATTATGCGATGTGCAGGTGCTTTACAAGGCGTTTCACGCCTATCTGGCGGATCAGTATATTACGGCGGCGGAGCTGCTGGAGGTGCTGTGCCGGGTAGCGGAGCGGTCGCAAATGATCCGGGAGAGCGTCATTGTGCTGGACGGCTTTACCGGTTTCACGCCGATTCAGAATAAGTTGATGCAGAAGCTGATGCTGTACGCAAAGAAGGTTATGGTGACGGTGACCATCGATGAGCGGGAGAATCCCTATCATGTGGAGGGGGAGCACCAGCTTTTTTACCTGAGTAAGAAGACGGTGGCAGGGCTGAAGCGGCTGGCCCAGGAAGTGAATGTCCGGGAGGAGGAGCCCATCTGGGTACACCCCGGGGAGAAGAGCCGGTTTGCGGCGGGCGGGGAGCTTTGGTGGCTTGAGCAGAATCTGTTCCGGCTGCGATGGCAGAGATATCCGCAGGCAGCTCAACCGGATACACAGACGAGCTCTGACTATGCGGCGGAGCGCAAAGTGGAGGACAAAGTGACACCCAACCAGATCAGCCTTCACGTTCTCAAAAATCCGGAGGAAGAGGTCGCCTGGGCCGCCGGCCGGATCCGGGAGCTGATTCGCGAGAAGCACTATCACTACCGGGATTTTGCCCTGATCACCGGAGACATGGAGAGCTACAGCCTGGTGCTGGAGCGGATACTGGCGGACTATGAGATCCCCTGCTTCCTGGACAATAAGCGCAGTATCCTGAAGAATCCCTTCGTAGAATTCATCCGGGCGCTGCTGGAGATTGCGGAGCAGGATTTCTCTTACGAATCGGTGTTCCGGTACCTGCGGAGCGGCCTGTCCGGTATGGAGTCGGAAGAGGTGGATCTGCTGGAAAATTATGTGCTGGCGTTGGGCGTTCGCGGCGCGAAGCGATGGGAAGAACGTTTTATTCGTAGTTATAAAGGACTCACGGAAGAAGAACTGGAGCAGATCGACGGTTACCGGGCCCGGGTGGCAGAGGACTTGCTTCCCTTTGTGAAAATACAGCGGAAAAAAGCAGTGGATGTCCGTACCAGGACGACAGCGCTCTATGAATTGATTGCGAAAAAGGGCATCCAGGGCAGGCTGGCCGTTTTTGAGGAACGATTCAAGCGGGAACATAATGAGGTGCTGGCCAAGGAGTATCATCAGATTTACGGTATTTTGATGGATTTGCTGGATAAGCTGGTGGATCTGCTGGGCGAGGAAGAACTGACCATTCGGGAGTATACGGAGATTTTGGAGGCCGGTTTTGCGGAAGTCAGGGTCGGCGTGATCCCGCCCGGAGTCGATCAGGTCATGGCCGGGGATATGGAACGTACCCGTCTGAAAGACGTTAAGGTACTCTTTTTCCTGGGCGTCAATGAGGGCAGCGTTCCAAAGAATATGTCCCGGGCAGGTCTGTTATCGGATATGGAGCGGGAACAGCTTCGGATATCCGGTATGGAGCTGGCTCCGACAGCCCGGGAGCAGGGCTATATTCAGCGGTTTTATCTGTATCTGAATCTGACGAAGCCATCGGACCAGCTTTATCTTTCCTGTACGCTGCTGGACAACGGCGGCAAGGCGCTTCGTCCGTCCTATCTGATGAATGTGATGAAACGGTTATTCCCGGAACTGGAATTAAAGCAGGAGAAGGTGCAGCGAGAAAACGGACTTCCGCGAACGGAACGGGAGGGCGTGCGCCTGCTTATCGAGGGACTGAAAGAGTACCGGGAGGGTCGGGGCAGCGCGCAGTTCTACGAGCTGTACCGCTGGTACGCGAAGCAGGAGCGGTACGAGGAAAAGCTGACCCAGCTTCTGGACGGGGCGTTTTCCGCTCATCAGGATACGAAGCTTGGCAAGGCGGTAGCCCATGCCCTGTACGGAACGGTGCTGGAGAACAGCGTGACCAGACTGGAGCAGTACGCAGCCTGCGCTTACGCCCATTTCCTCATGTATGGATTGAAGCTGTCCGAGCGGGAGCAGTACGAGTTTGCGCCGGTGGACATGGGAAATATTTTCCATGAGACCCTGGAGGCATTTTCGAAGAAGCTGGATGCCAGCGACTATACCTGGAAGACGCTGCCCAGGGAAGTGGCGGATGAATGGGTGGAAGAATGTCTGGCCTCTTTGACCATAGATTATGGCAATACGGTATTGAACAGCTCTGCCCGCAACAACTATATGATTCGACGAATGGCCCGGATTTTGAAACGGACGGTCTGGGCGCTTGGGGAGCAGATTCGAAAAGGGATGTTCACACCGGAAAATTATGAGATTTCATTTTCCGGCGTGTCGGATCTGGAATCCATCCATATCGAATTATCTCCGGAGGAGCAGTTGAAGCTCCGGGGCCGGATCGACCGGGTGGATACCTGCGAGGATGCGGAGCATGTGTATGTGAAGGTCATCGATTATAAGTCCGGAACTACGTCGTTTCAGCTGTTGGCGCTGTACCACGGACTGCAGCTGCAGCTGGTGATTTATCTGAACGCGGCCATGGAGCTGATGAAGAAGGAGCATCCCGACAAAGAGGTTCTCCCGGCTGGCGTACTGTATTATCAGATACAGGATCCGGTGCTGGATATGGATGGAGAGGAAGCGGATGTGACAGCCCGGGTACTGGAGAAGCTGAAACCAAACGGGCTTATCAATGGGGATCCGGAGATTATTAAGCGCCTCGATCAGTCTATGCCGGGACGGTCACAGGTGCTGCCCATTGCTTATAATAAAGATGGTTCCCTGCGTGCCGGTTCTCCGGTGGCCAGCGGCGAACAGTTCGCGGCACTTTCGCGTTATGTCAACCGAAAAATCCAGAAAATTGGCTCGGAGGTGCTGGATGGCCGGATGGACGTGAATCCATACGAACTGAAGGGAAAGACGGCCTGCGATTACTGCGCCTACAGCGGCGTCTGTGGGCTGGACAGCAAGACAGAGGGCTTTCACAGGCGGAGACTGCCTGTTTTCGGGGATGATGAAATCTGGAAGCGGATAGAGGAGGAAGAACTGTGAGCGTCAGATGGACCGAGGAACAGAAAAAAGTCATTGATGTGAGAAATAAAAATGTGCTGGTTTCTGCGGCTGCCGGTTCCGGTAAGACGGCGGTTCTGGTGGAACGGATTCTTTCTCTGGTCTGCGGAGAGGGCGAGGAAGAAAAACCGCTGGATGTGGACCGGCTTCTGGTGGTGACCTTTACAAAAGCCGCTGCTGCGGAGATGCGGGAGCGTGTGGGGCTGGCCCTGGAGAAACGGCTGGAGGCGGATCCGGAAAATGAGCATCTGCAGAAGCAGCAGACATTGATCCACAGCGCGCAGATTACCACCATTGACAGCTTCTGCCAGTATGTGATTCGAAATTATTTTCATCAGATAGATCTGGATCCGGCGTTCCGTATCGGGGATGAGGGCGAGCTGAAGCTATTGAAAGGTGATGTGGTGCAGGAGCTTCTGGAGGAGCATTACGGCGCCGAGGCTCCGGAAGAACGGGCAAAGTTCACGGAATTTGTGGAGGCCTATGCCACCGGAAAGAGCGATGTGGTCATTGAAAATCTGATTTTGCAGCTCTATGAGTTTGCGGTGAGCTATCCTTATCCGAAGCGATGGCTTGCGGAGTGCATGGAGCCCTATAGGGCGCAGACGGAGGAAGCGCTGGAGCGCAGCCCCTGGATGCGTTTTTTGGTGGATTATGTAAACCGGACATTTGTGGATCTGGAACAGGAGATTCGGCGGATGCTGGAGATCTGCCGTCTGCCGGGCGGTCCCTATATGTATGAGGACGCGGTGCAGGCGGATTTGCTTCAGGTGCAGGAGCTTCTGAGCTGCCGTAGTTATGAGAACATCCGGGAGCGGTTGGCGGATCTTTCCTTTGCGCGGCTTTCTACGAAGAAGGATCCGTGCGTGGAGGAAGAACGGAAGAATCAGATCAAAGCATTCCGAGAGGGGATGAAAAAGAGCCTGAAGGATCTGAAGGAGAAGTTTTTCAATTTGCCCCTGGCGGGCGTGCTGGAGGTGATTCAGAATGCTGCGCCAACCACGGAGGTCCTGCTTTCCCTGACGGCGGAATTCGCGGATCGGTATCAGGAGAAGAAGAGGCTTAAGAATCTGGCGGATTTTCCGGATCTGGAGCATCTGGCATTGGAGATTCTGGTGGAGGATGTGGAGACCGGAGAGGATGGAGGGCTTAAGATCGTGCCGACCGACGCGGCGCGGGAGCTGTCCGCCCGGTACGCACAGATTATGATTGATGAGTACCAGGACAGTAACCTGATTCAGGAGATTATTCTAAACAGCGTAAGCCGTGGACAGGGCGTTCCCAATGTGTTCATGGTGGGTGACGTGAAGCAGAGTATCTACCGGTTCCGTCTGGCCAGACCTGAGCTGTTTATGGAGAAGTATCATACTTATCCGCAGAGTGATGAGGCAGCGGAGATTCGGATTGATCTGCATAAGAATTTCCGAAGCCGGAGAGAGGTACTGGACGGGACGAACGATGTTTTCGAGAAGCTGATGACGGAAGCCGTGGGCGGCATCACCTATGACAGCGCGGCGGCGCTGTATCTGGGGGCAGAGATGCCGGAGCCGGAGGAAGGAATTAACGTACCAGAACTATTATTATTGGAGAAAAACAAGGATTCTCTGCCCGAGACAGAAGACTCCGACCAGGCCGAACTGACCGACCGGGAACTGGAAGCCCATGCGGCGGCCGACTGCATCCGCCGGGTGATGACAGAAGGAAAAGTCTGGGATCGGGACGCCGGAGACTTCCGGCCGGTGCGGTATGGGGATAT
>CAKROP010000052.1 GCA_934373375.1 uncultured Anaerosacchariphilus sp. | reverse complement strand
CACTATACACGATTTTGTCTTTCCAGTCAAGTTTGATTATCATTTTCGTCATATTTCATCTATTTTGCTAAGGTTTTTTGTGCATATTTTAGAATTATTTTATTGTTTTTTCATAATTCTAACTTCTTTTTGCATTACTGCACAAAAGATCAGATTTGCAAATTTTTACAGATAATTCTGCTGACACTTGATGCAGGCACTGTTTCTGCTGCAATGAAAATCCTCTATGAGATCGTCCACCCGGCTGCAGCTGGCCGCGATGAAGGTTACCGTATGTTTTACTTTGGACGAGTCCACCGGACATTTTGTCTCAAAGACCTGGGTATATCTCCGCTCCTCGTCCCGGGCGTTTTCTTTTCTGTTCTCTGCCATGGTCATTCTCCTTTTCTGACAAATCCCTCTGTGTTCCAGTGTAACACGTTCTTTCCGGTGAATCAATTTTTTATTTCATTGTAAACATACGTTCCCTTGTGCTATACTGTAAAAAACTGCGGAAACCGAGGTGGGCAAGGGACTGTGAAACCGATTATTTTTCATATTGACGTAAATTCGGCATACTTAAGCTGGACTTCCCTGGAGAAGCTGAAAAATGGAAGTGAAACGGATCTGCGGACGCTCCCGTCCATCATCGGCGGGGACGAAAAGAGCCGCCACGGTATCGTGCTGGCCAAATCGATTCCCGCGAAGAAGTATGGCATCCAGACCGCCGAGCCGGTGGCCTCTGCCCTGCGGAAATGTCCGGGTCTGGTGGTGGAAAAGCCCGATCACGCCATGTACCGCCGCTACAGCCAGGCCATGATGGAGCTGCTTTCGGAGTATACGCCGGATCTGGAACAGGTGTCCATCGATGAGTGTTATCTGGACTTTACACCCATTGCCCATCTCTATCCTTCCCCGGAAGAGACAGCCGCACGGATTCGCGATCACATCTTTGAGACCTTTGGTTTCACGGTCAATGTGGGCATATCCAATGTAAAAGTGCTGGCGAAGATGGCCAGCGATTTTGAGAAGCCCGGAAAGGTCCATACCCTGTACCCGGATGAGATTCCCGTGAAAATGTGGCCGCTTCCGGTCTCTGACCTCTACATGGTAGGCCGCCGGAGCGCGGAACGGCTTCAAAGCTACGGCATCCGTACCATCGGCGATCTGGCCCACACGGATCCCGCTTTTCTGACCGCCCATTTCAAAAGCCATGGAAAGCTTATGTGGGAATTTGCCAACGGCATCGATCCCTCGCCGGTGGTATCTACCAGACAGGAAGCCAAGGGCGTCGGCAATTCCATCACACTGACCTCCGACGCTGTGACCGCAGAGGAAGCGAAAAAAGTACTGCTTTCGTTATCGGAGAGCGTGGCCGCTCGTCTAAGAAAGGCCGGTCAACTGGCCGGGACTGTGGCCGTGGAGCTTAAATATGCCGACTTTACCAAGGCTTCCCACCAGGCTCCACTCTTCTCGCCCTGTAATGACACGGATACCATCTACCGGCTGGCCTGTTCCCTCTTTGACCAGCTCTGGAACGGGCAGCCCATCCGGCTTCTGGGGATCCGCTCCTCCCGTCTCACCGCCGAGGGCGAACCGGTGCAGCTCTCAATTTTTGACCTGCCACTGAACACTGTGCCGGTGAAACCAGACGCTTCCGGGAAGGCTTTTCCCGAAACGCAGCCCACAAAAAAAGAAGGAGAACCCGTTCGTTCCCCCTCTCCGGAAAAGCTGAAAAAGCTGGACGCCGCCATGGACGCCATCCGGCAGAAATACGGTAAAAACGCCATCCACAAGGGCGAGCTTACTGATTTCTCCGGTAGATAAGTTTTAAGCCCTTTAAAAGCAGTGCGTCGTCCAACTTAAGATTTCGCCTGCAATAGGGCGCAATGTATTTTGCCATACCGCCTGTGGCCACCACAGACACCTGCTGGCCCAGTTCCTCCTCGATGAGTCCAATCATACCGTCCACGCAGGCCGCGTTTCCATAGAGGACGCCGCTCTTCATGCAGTCCACAGTGTTGCTGCCGATGAACTTTTTCGGCGGATCCAGGCTGATCTTCGGAAGCTGGGATGTCCGGCTGATCATGGCGTCCAGGGCCACGCCCACGCCCGGCATAATCATGCCGCCCATAACCTGCTTCTTCTCATTGACAACTGTAAAAGTGGTAGCTGTTCCCAGATCCACCACTACCAGCGGACAGGGATATTCCTCAATGGCTGCCACCGCGCCTACCACCAGGTCGGAGCCCAGCTGGGCCGGATTATCAATACGGATGTCCAGGCCGGTCTTGACGCCCGGTCCCACCACCAGCGGCTCCCGGCCTGTCACCTTGCCCGCAGCCCGGCGCATCACACCGGTCAGAGGCGGTACCGCCGACGAGAGAATTGCTCCGGCCAGTTCCTTTTTATCAATTCCATATATCTCCAGAACCGTCTTAATGCTGATGGCATACTCCAGCTCTGATTTCTTCGTATCTGTGTGAAGCCGCTCCACGAATACAATCTCATCGTCCCGGATGCAGCCTACCACAATGTAGGTGTTGCCGATATCTACCGCTAAAATCATGGGGTTTCCTCCTGTTCCTCTTTTTTCCGCTCCGTCCTATCCGCATTCTGTACATAACGAAGCTGTCCGCCGTCCTGCTCTATGGATACCAGTTCCTGATAAGTATCCGTGTCCGTCGTCAGCTTTTTCTGCCGCAGCAGATAGTTGGCGCATTTTTTCACCAGGTCGTAGATGACCGCGAAAGCCGGAACACCGATGATCATGCCCACAAATCCCAAGAGACCGCCAAACACCAGAATGGAAAACAGCACCCAGAAGCTGGACAGACCCGTGGAGTTGCCCAGAATCTTCGGTCCCAAAAAATTGCCGTCAAACTGCTGCAAAAGTAAAATCAGGATCAGGAAATACAGACACTGCATCGGATTCACCGTCAACACCAGGATAGCGCTGGGAATCGCCCCGATATAGGGTCCAAAGAACGGGATGATATTAGTCACGCCCACCACCACGCTGATCAGCATGGAATAGGGCAGGTTCAGAATGCTCATAAAGAAGAAACACAGGCAGCCGATAATCAGGGAATCAATAAGCTTGCCGCTGATGAATCCGCCGAACATCCGGTCAATCAGCCGACACTCGTCCAGAATCGCGTTGGCATGCCGTACACTGAATGCACTGTAAATCAGCTTCTTGGCCTGAGCCGCGAATTTTCGGCGGTTGCCCATCATGTAGATGGCGGCAATCAGGCCGATCAAAATATTTTTCATCACGACGATAGCCCCCAAAAGCCCTGCGGAAACACCGCTTACGATGGTCTGCATATTAGGCAGGAGCTTGGTTTCCAGCCAGCTCTCCACATTGACAGAAACCGTATCAATAAACTGGTTTACATAATTCCAAACTATTTCATTGTCCTGCAGATAATTCTGAATCCAGGCCGACCATTTATTAACCATGGACGGGAACGCCGTCACAATGCTGCCGATGCTTGAAAATACCTGCGGCATAACCATGGCAATCAGGAGATAGATCACCAGCAGACTGAACACCATGCTGAGACCGATGCCTGCTGCCCCGGCGATACTGCGCGCCTTTTCCGGCTTCTTCATTCTGCTTTCTAAAAAACGAGACAAATGCCGTTCGATAAAATTGCAGACGGGAGTCAGCAGGTAGGCAATCACCGCACCATAGATAAAGGGCATCAAAATTCCCTTCATCAGATTATACGCCGCCACAACCTGGTCGAATCGGTACATGGCGAAAAATACCAGGATGCAGATAATAATAGAACCTGCACCCGCCAGACTTTTATAGAGATATTTTTTCAGTGGTCCGTTATTTTTCATATGCTTCCTGCTTTCCTGTCAGTAATACCTATCATTTATTTCATATATTCATCAAAGCCCTTCATGACTTTTGGAATCACATAATGGCTTCCGCCCCGGCCTTTGACGTCTTCGATCATCATCGTAATCAGCAGCGGCTTCTCCGTGTTTTCCACGCACATACCCACGAACCAGCCAAGCTCCTGACCCTCCGTGTCATCCTTCGAAATCTTCAATTCCGCCGTGCCGGTCTTTCCTGCCATGCGGAAGGCGTCCCGCTGTGCCGCATGGGCCGTGCCCTCACTGTTCTCCACCACCTGATAGAGATCCGCCAGCACCGTATCTGCTGCCTCTTTGGTGAACACGCCCTCTTTCCAGTATGTGGCGCTCTCGCCGTCCAGCAGATAAGGCTTCACCATATTACCTCCATTTACCAGAGCGGAATAAATGCTGCTTAAGTGAATCGGGTTCACCAGTATCTTGCCCTGTCCGTAGCCGCTGTCCGCCAGTTCTGTCTCGGACGCGATCCTGCCATCGCTTCCATAGCCGGACGCCGTCGCCGCGAAATCAAAGGGCAGCTCTTCCCCAAAGCCCAGGGAATCCAGCCCCTTCATAAAGTCTTTCTCACCCAATGCGCAGGCTGCCTTTGCGAAATAGATATTGTCGGAATGCACCAGGGCATTTTCCAGATTTTTCACCGGATAATCCACCAGGGTAGTCACATAATAATCGCCCCAGCTCGAGTCCTTCTGCCATTTTAGGCCGTCATTCTTCACATCCTCGTCCGGGTTAAGCGTTCCCGCTGTCAGACCCAGAGCCGCCACCACGGGTTTGAAGCTGGATCCGGGCGTCCAGGCCGCCAGATAACGGTTATACAGTGGCTGGGACTCGTCAGAATTCAGCGCCTCCCACGCGCTGGCAGTATAACCCATAACGAAATCATTGGGATCATAAGCCGGTGTGCTGACCAACGCCCGCACTGCTCCGGTAGTGGGATCCATGGCAACCGCGCAGCCCTCGTCGCCCTCCATCTCCTGATAGAGATACTGCTGCAGGGTGATGTCGATGGTCAGCTTCACATCCTGTCCATCCTCCGCCGGCTTCTCCAGCACCACATCTTTCACTTCGCCCAGCTGATTCCGGATCTCTATGGTATAGCCATCCTTCGGGCGAAGCTGCTCCTCATAGATGCGCTCTGCGCCTGCCTTGCCGATGATGCTGTTTCTATTATACCCCTGCCCTGTTCTTTTTTCCAGTTCTTCCGCCGTAATATTCTGTACATAGCCGGTGAGCTGGGCTGCCTTTTCGCCAAAGGGATAAAACCGCACCTTCGTGTCCGAAATCATCACACCCGGAATTTCCAGCAGCTTTTCTTTCAGCTCCATGGCGTCCTTGGCTACGGTCCTAAGCGGCACAAAGGTATCGTCCCGCACCCAGCCTGCGCTTAAGGCCTTCTCTATCTTCTCCGTACTGATTTCCAGAAGCTCCGACAGCTGCGCAATGGCGCCGTCCCGGTCCTCCGGAAGCTTGCCCGGCACCAGGCCTACGGAAGAAGCGATACCCTCCCGGGCCAGCTCCACCTGATTGCGGTCATAGATATTGCCACGTTTGGCCTGGGTCGTCACCACCTTGACCGTATCCTCATTATAGAGATTCGGGAAAATGTCCTGGCTGTCCCAGCTCATTTTATAATCCCCGTCCCCATTTTTCGTGAAAATAGCTGTGGTGTCAAAGGATAGCTCCCCGGCAATGGTATCCATGGTCAGGGTATAGCGAACCCGCTGAGTCTCCGCCTTTTCATCTTTCTTATCGCCCTCGTCCGCGATATCGATCCGGATGTCCGATGCCTCGATGCCGCCGTAGATATTCTTATAGCGATTTACATAACTTTCTTTGTCTGTGGTTTCCTGAGCCTCCTCCGTCAGGAAATCATACATGTCTGCGTAATCCTCCTGATTCAGAAGATCAATATACGCGCTCAGAAGCTCTTCCGGCTGCGCCGTCTTTTTCCCGCAGCCTGCCAGAAGTCCCAAGCTCAGGCCGAGGCCAAGCGTCAAAGCTGAAAATGCCGTTCTCCGTTTCATAGAAATCCCCCTTTTTCTTCCGTAAATCTATTGTATTATAAATTCTTATAAAAAGATATCCTGATTTTCATTTTTCTCCGGCTCCTGCCACTTCTCCGGATACCGCCACTCGTCTATCTTCCAGGATAGCTTTCCGTTATAGGGCACCGCCGTCCAGACCACGCCTGCGCAGCCCAGAAGCGTTACCGCCGCCAGACATACGGCCACCGGCAGCTTCCAGAAATGCCCTGCCAGCAGTCCCCGCTGAGTCAGCTTCATCCGGAACAGCTCCTTCTTCTTTTCCGACCATTCCGCCATGTCCACCCAGAGGAAGCGGCACCCCTTTAAGAACAGCCACGCCTGCTCTCCTTTCGTCCGGTACCAGCGCATTTCCCCCAGCTTTACCTGGCTGCCGTCCGCAAAAAGCAGGCTGTTTTCTTCGAGCTCCAGCTTCTTTACGACGCCCGGATAGCTGTTTTTCCGGTATAAATGCCTCTCCCACAGATACCAGCAAAAATACAGGAAAAACAGGGCCATACAGCCGGCCAGAACCGGTGTCCGTCGCCGCACACCGCCCAGCCAGCAGAAGCGAAACAGGGTCCGCCAGAACCAGTAATAGACCAGAAGGAACCAGGGGCTGTAAAGCCGTCTGGTCCACAAAAGCCTTCCCATTTTCCGCTTCCAGCGCTTCTCTGTGGCCTTATCTACCATTTCCATCTATCTGTCACCTCCGCCGTCCCACTTGCTTCGCAGCGCCCTTTCTGTGCACTTTACTTCCGATATACCACACCCGTATAACTCCAGCTTTGTCCCAAATCCTCCGACTCATAGCGCAGCTTTGTGCCGCCCAGCTCCGAGTATTCCTCCATGCCCAGATACAGCACCAGCTTGTCTCCCTGCCGCTCAGGCGGATAATAGACCGTGTAGCTTTCCGCGTACTCCACAGCCGGAACCCGGACCGTCAACTGCTTCCAGTTCAGGCCTCCGTCTGTAGTCTGATAACAGCCGTCGCCGCCGGTCACAAAGCCTGCCTGATCCGTCACAAAGGCCGCTCCTGTCAGTAATGAATGACCGCCATCTGCGCTGTACCCCTGCTCCGGCTTCACCTCGAACCAGTTCTCGCCGCCGTCCTCCGTCCGGTAGACAGAGCTCCCCTCCTGGTGCATGGTCCGATCCCCGGTGAAAATCAGAAAGCCGTGCTCCGCATCCGGAAAGCTCAAGAACAGCTGCCGCACGCTGACTGCCTCATTGGTCACGATAATTGTTTTCCAGTTATTTCCTTTATCATGTGTAAAAGTCACTGCCACGGGAACCTCCATGGATCCGCCGTAGGCAAAGGCCGTTACCTCATCAGACACCACATAGCTCTTTTCCTGCGCGCCGCTGAGCTGCCCATCCATCTGGTCTCCCCGGGCTGTCAGCTTTTCCATGGAAACCGGAACCTCCGTCCAGTTTGCTCCATTGTCCCAGGTCACCCGGGTCACGCCATCCTGCGTGGCCGCCCGGCAGCGATCCTGCTGCCGCAAATCCAGCGTCGCAAGGGATATAAAGGCAGTCTCTGCCTCCTCCGGATAAGCTTCCGCAAAAGCCGCTGCCACGGCCTCCGTCTCCGCCACACCGACCAGCTCATAGGTATATTCCCCCACGCGCTTCACATGGACCGCCCAGTTATAGTAGCGGTATTCCGTACCATTTTCAACATAGCGCTCGCCCTCCACCGGAAGGCTGTCTGCCGTGCTCTCATCGGCCCACACAATATCCCGGAACAGCAGGCGGCACACGTACTCGTCCGCATCGCCCGCCAGCAGCGTCCGGTCAATGGTCTCCAGCGTATTATATCCACCAGACTCCTCCGGGTTATAAGCGCTGCCACGCTCCGGATCCTCATAATACATGATGTATCGGTACACAAAATCCGACACTGCGTCCAGATAAGAAGCCCGGGTCTTCACCCGCAGCTGCCAGGGGCCGTCCACCGTCTCCGTCATATCCGCCCACTCCGTCTCCGGGTACTGCTCCATGGCGTTCATCCGCCAGTTATAATAATTTTCTCCATCCACCGGCGTAAGCCCTGTCATGGCCGCCACCGCCGTATCTGTGAAGCTGTCCGGCGCGTCATAACCCAGGTACTGATTGACCGCAGCCTCCTGCTGATATGCCTCTTCCCGCACATCCCGGCGTACCGACACGCCCAGAAGTCCGATGCAGACCACAAGCTCCGCCGTCAAAATCAGAAAAGCCGCCATTCCTGCAGCGAAGTCCGGTTCCTGCTCCCGTGTTACCACCTGAAGTCTGGCCCGCATGACCGCCCTGCTGTTGTAGAAATAAGCCGAATAGGCCTTATTTCTCTCACGTTCCCGCCGCAGGGAGTCCAGTAAAAACTTCGCGTAAGCGTCCCGCTCCGCTTCAGACCTTCCGACCGCCACGCTCTGGTCGCAGGCTACCTCCACGTCCTGAAAGGCTGCATTTTTCAGAAGCCAGACCGCCGGCTGGAACCAGAAGATACAGCTTCCCACTGTGAAAATCAGCTTGTACCAGAGATCCCGCTTTTTCGCATGGGTACACTCGTGCAGAAAAACCATTCTCAGCTCCCCGAAGCTGTAGCGTGTATCCGGAATCAGCATGATCGGTGTAAGGAACCCCAGAATCATCGGTGTCGTCACGGCACTGCTCTGATACAGCGCCGGAGCCCAGGAAAGCTCCACCTCCGACGCAGCCTGCTCACAGGCGCTGTGAATCCACCCCTCCTCCACCGCTTCCATCGCCGCAATCGCTTTCCGACGGAACCGCTGATAGGAACCCAATTGCCACAACAAAAGCAAAAGTGTTCCAGCCGCCCAGATCGGGAACAGCAGCGCCAGACGGCGCACCTGCGGGTATTCCCAGCGCAGCACATACAGCCGCAGCACCACGCCCAAATGGAGCAATGCAAGCTCTGCCAGCAAAATCACCCATAAAACCTTCCGATACTTCGCCTGCCTCATTTGCCACGCTCCCTTCTCTCCCGATTCAGAAAGTCCTGCAATTCATCCAAATCCTCATCCGAAAGCTCGTCTCCGCCTCCTAAAGCCACCATGAAATTCCCGACGGAATTCTGATACAGCCGTTTCCAGATGCTGCGGCTCTCCTCCTGCAGATACGCCTCCTTCGGCACCACTGCCTCATAGATATTGGTTTTCCCAGCCCGATGTACGTCTACAAAGCCCTTTTCCTGCAACCGCGACAAAAAAGACAGAACCGTCGTGGCTGAAAGCTGCCGGCCCACAGGCATCTGACGCTCAATCTCCAGTCTGGTCACCGGACGCCCGGCATCCCAGATAATCATCATCAGCTCCAGTTCGGAGTCAGGAAGTCGTTTCATATGCAATATTCTCCTTTATTCTTTGGTATCTTCATCTCTGCGCTTCTCTGGTAGTATTTCCCATATTTCATGGATTTATTTTTGTCTTCGGCAGTTGCCAAATATAAAAGCTGTATTTATTCTACAATTGCCAAAGATTTCTGTCAAGAGTCCTGCGTCCGGAAGATTCTTAAGCTTTCTTTAAGATGAAAACCGGCATCCGCTTGTAAAGAATGGAAAATTATACTATAATCGTAACTGTTCAGTACCTGACCGGTTACGATTGCAAAATCCATGAGAATCGACTTTACCGACAAAATTTTGCAATCCCAAATCATGTTCCTACGCCCTCAGCAGCCAGTGCTTCAGGCCGTACTGAATCGTTACCTATAATTTCAGATTTTTACATATTAAAAAAGAGGTATCTGACATGAACTACAACGAATGCATCGAAAACGCAAGAGGCCGCGTGGGCAAAATCTGCAAGGCCTGTCCCGAATGCAACGGTCGCGCCTGCGGCAACAAAATGCCCGGTCCCGGCTCCAAAGGCATCGGCGACACCGCCATCCGCAACTATGACAAATGGAAGGAAATCCGTGTCCAGATGGACA
>CAKROP010000051.1 GCA_934373375.1 uncultured Anaerosacchariphilus sp. | reverse complement strand
TTCTGTTCAGACTTCAGATGCTTATTAGCCGTAGACAGCATCAGCTTCAACCGGTTCAGCTGATTGACCTCGCTGGCGCCGGGATCGTAGTCGATGGCTACCACATTGGAGGTGGGATAGCGGCGGCGCAGTTCTTTGATAACGCCCTTGCCGACCACGTGGTTCGGCAGACAGCCGAAGGGCTGGGTGCAGACGATGTTCGGCACGTCCTCGTGAATCAGCTCCAGCATTTCCGCGGTCAGGAACCAGCCTTCGCCGGTCTGATTGCCCACGGATACAATGTCGGAGGCCATATCGGCCATTTCGTCGATGTTGCCGGGCGCGTTAAAGTGGACGCTCTCTGTAAAGGCCTTGGCGGCGGGCTTTCGAAGCCATTCCATGGCCTGGATACCGGCCCGGGCTACCCGCGCGCTGGAGCGCTTTTTGCCCAGGTGGTCTGCCTTGAATTCGCTGTTCTTGAAGCAGTACAGCAGGAAATCCATCAGATCCGGAACCACAGCTTCCGCTCCCTCATGCTCCAGAAGCTCCACCAGATGGTTATTGGCAGAGGGTGAGAACTTCACCAGAATCTCGCCAACCACGCCGACCCGGGGCTTCTTCAGATCCTCATGGATGGGCAGGCGGTCAAAGTCCTTGATGATGCCGCGGCAGATCTGGACGAAGCGCTTGTGGCTCACATACTTCTGGGAGACGAAGTCCTGACAGATCTTCAACCATTTGGCGTGGAGGCGGTCTGCGCTTCCGGGCTCTTTTTCATAGGGACGCATCCGGTACAGCACCCGCATGAAGATATCGCCGAAGACCAGTCCGTAGAGACCCTTCACAGCCAGTCCCGGTGTAATTTTGAAGCCCGGGTTGGTCTCCAGATTGTTAAGGTTCAGGGATACCACCGGAATCTGCTCCTGTCCGGCCTTGGCCAGAGCCCGGCGGATGAAGGAGATGTAGTTGGTGGCACGGCAGCCGCCGCCGGTCTGGGTGATGATAACGGCCAGCTTATTTGTATCGTATTTACCGGAAAGGACAGCAGTCATAATCTGCCCTACCACCACCAGAGAGGGGTAGCAGGCGTCGTTGTTGACATATTTCAGCCCCATGTCGATGGCAGCCCGGTCGGAATCCGGCAGCACCTCCAGCTTGTAGCCGGAAGCCCGGAAGGCAGGCTCAATAACGTCGAAATGAATCGGCGACATCTGAGGACACAGGATGGTATACTCCTTCCGCATTTCCTCGGTGAAGACCACGCGATCATAAGCGGAGGAAACGATGCTCCGGCATTCGCCCTTGTTTTCACGCACGCGGATAGCGGCGATAAGGGAACGGATCCGGATGCGGGCAGCGCCCAGGTTATTGACCTCGTCGATCTTCAGGCAGGTGTAAATCTTGCCGGAATTGGTCAGAATGTCGCTGACCTCGTCGGTGGTGACGGCGTCCAGACCGCAGCCGAAGGAATTAAGCTGAATCAGATCCAGATCGTCCCGGGTCTTTACGAAGCTTGCAGCCGCGTACATCCGGGAGTGGTACATCCACTGATCCATGACGAACAGCGGGCGCTCCACCGGATGGAGATGGCTGACGGAATCCTCGGTCAGTACAGCCAGGCCGTAGGAATTGATCATTTCCGGGATGCCATGGTTGATCTCCGGATCCACATGGTAGGGACGGCCTGCCAGGACGATGCCCCGGCGGCCGGTCTTCTGCATGTATTCCAGAGTCTCCTCACCCTTTCGCATGATATCCTCACGGGTATGCTCCATCTCGGCCCAGGCCTTCTTGGCAGCCTCGCGGATCTCCTTTTCTGAAATACCACAGTGATTGGAAAATTCTGTAACCAGCCCATTTTCCAGAATGGACTCGTTCTCAAAGGACAGGAACGGATTGAAGAAATCAATGTCGCTGCCGGACAACTCGTCGATGTTATTCTTGATATTCTCCGCATAAGAGGTGACGATGGGGCAGTTGTAATGGTTGCCCGCATCCGGAAACTCGGTCCGCTCATAGGGGACACAGGGATAGAAGATGAATTTCAACCCCTGACGGATGAGCCAGGTCACATGACCGTGTGCCAGCTTAGCCGGGTAGCACTCGGACTCACTGGGGATGGACTCGATACCTATCTCGTAAATCTTATGGGTGGAAGAAGGAGAGAGTACCACCCGGTAGCCCAGTTCCGTAAAGAACGTGAACCAGAAAGGATAGTTCTCATAGAAATTCAGAACACGGGGGATACCCACAGTTCCGCGCTTCGCAGCTTCCTCAGATAAGGGTTCATAGTCAAAGAGCCGCTTGTTCTTGTATTCGTACAGGTTCGGAATATTGTCCTTGTTCTTTTCCTTTCCGATACCACGCTCGCAGCGGTTGCCGGAGATATAGCGGCGTCCGCCGGAAAATTTGTTGATGGTCAAACGGCAGTGGTTGGTACAGCCGTTACACTTGGTCATGGAGGTGGAAAATTCCAGGTTATTGATCTCGTCAATGGAGAGCATGGTGGTCTCCATGCCGTCCTGATACCGTTCCCTGGCGATCAGAGCCGCTCCGAATGCGCCCATGATACCGGCAATGTCGGGACGGACCGCCTCGCAGTCCGCGATTTTTTCAAAGCTTCGAAGAACCGCGTCATTGTAGAAGGTGCCGCCCTGTACCACGATATTTTTACCGAGAGCGGAGGCATCGGATACCTTGATAACCTTGAACAATGCGTTCTTGATAACCGAGTAAGCCAAACCTGCGGAGATATCGGACACCTCGGCGCCCTCCTTCTGGGCCTGCTTTACCTTGGAATTCATAAACACGGTACAGCGGGTTCCCAGATCGATCGGATGCTTGGCAAAAAGCGCCGCCTTGGCAAAATCCTCTACGGTGTAGTTCAGGGATTTGGCAAAGGTCTCAATAAAGGAACCGCAGCCGGAGGAGCAGGCCTCGTTCAGCTGCACACTGTCTACGGTGTGGTTCTTGATGCGGATACATTTCATATCCTGACCGCCGATATCCAGGATACAGTCCACGTTCGGATCAAAGAATTCGGCAGCGTAATAATGAGAAACAGTCTCGACTTCGCCCTCATCCAGCATCAGGGCCGCCTTAATCAGGGCCTCGCCGTAGCCGGTGGAGCAGGAACGGGCAATACGCGCGTTCTTCGGAAGAAACCGGTAGATATCCTTGATGGCGCGGATGGTGGTCGCCAGGGGGTTACCATTGTTACTGCTGTAGAAGGAATAGAGCAGAGCTCCGTCCTCACCTACCAGCGCAGCCTTGGTGGTGGTGCTTCCGGCGTCGATGCCGAGGAAGCAGTTGCCCTCGTAGGCCTGGAAATCGCCGCGCATAACCTCATGACGGCTGTGACGCTCCTGGAATTTGGCGTATTCATGCTCATTGGCAAAAAGCGGCTCCATACGGGCCACCTCAAAATCCATCTGGATATGGTTTTGGAGACGCTGCTTCATATCGCTTAAGGAAGCGCTCGTCTTCTGCTCGCAGCTTAAGGCGGAACCCATGGCGGCGAACAGGTGAGAATTCTCCGGCGCAATGATGTGCTCTTCATCCAGATCCAGGGTGCGGATAAAGGCTGCTTTCAGCTCCGATAAGAAATGAAGCGGGCCGCCCAGGAACGCCACGTGTCCCCGGATGGGCTTGCCGCAGGCCAGTCCGCTGATGGTCTGGTTGACCACGGCCTGGAAAATAGAAGCGGCCAGGTCCTCCTTGGTGGCACCGTCATTGATCAGCGGCTGAATATCGGACTTGGCAAATACGCCGCAGCGGGCCGCGATGGTATAAAGGGAATGATAGTTCCTGGCGTACTCGTTCAGGCCGGTGGCGTCCGTCTGCAGAAGGGATGCCATCTGGTCGATGAAGGAACCGGTACCGCCGGCGCAGATACCGTTCATACGCTGCTCCACATTGCCGCCCTCGAAGTAAATAATTTTTGCGTCCTCACCGCCAAGCTCTATCGCCACGTCGGTCTGGGGAGCCGTCTGCTCCAGAGCCGTCGCTACAGCTACGACTTCCTGTACGAAGGGCACGCCCAGATGGTTCGCCAGGGTCAGTCCGCCTGATCCGGTGATGGCCGGATAGACGGTCAGATTGCCAAGCCTTCCTTCCGCCTTTTCAAGCAGAGAAGCCAGGGTCTCCTGGATATTGGCAAAATGACGCTCATAATCAGAGAAGAGAAGCTCATGCTTCTCGTTTAATATTGCAACTTTTACAGTCGTGGAACCGATATCGATTCCCAGTGTATAGTTAGATAAATGATTCATAAACATATAGGCGAAATACTCCGCCCCCCCTCCTTTTCTAAATGACAGCAAAAGGTTTCTTTGACACTAACGTACATTATACGACACAAAATTTTTGAAATCAAATAAAAAAAATATAAACAATTTATGGAAAGTTTAACAAAAAGGCGCAGAGGTAACAGGATTTTCCAGATTGCATACAGTAAATGTATATAAATAGGAAGAAAAGGAACCGGATTTTATGGAAAAATGCATGGGATTTCTGCATACGGTTGAAAAAGGGGATACGCTCTATGCCTTAAGCCGCCGTTACCGGGTACCCCTCCAGGCGCTTCTTTACGCCAATCCCTACATCAATATCTACAACCTGCAGGTAGGGGACGAGGTGTGTATTCCCCTGCGGCGGCGTCCGCGGCAGGTGCCTCCGGAGAAAGAGAGGGGAGAAGGAAAGACCATTGCCTCCGGTTGACAAACAGAGGCTTCCCGCCTATAATAAAATTGTCTGAAAATGTTTCCGGGATTCGTGGAAATACAGTTTCCACGGCCCGGAAATCTTGTGTCACAGACATTTTTGATAGGAAAGGATGAATTATTTTTTATGAACTGGATAGACAAGCTGGAAAAAAAATTTGGCCGCTATGCGATTCACAATCTGATGTATTATGTGATTATTCTTTATGCGCTGGGGTATGTGATTAATGTGGTGGCGCCCGATTTCTATACCGGATACCTGTCTCTCGATCCCACCGCCATTCTGCACGGCCAGATCTGGAGAATCGTGACTTTTATCATTTACCCGCCTTCCACAGGGCTGTTTTTCTTCCTGATCAGCATGTACCTGTATTATTCCATCGGCAAGGTGCTGGAGATGCAGTGGGGCGCGTTTCGCTTTAACCTGTATCTGCTGACAGGTATGCTGCTTCATGTGGTGGCGGCTTTCTTAAGCTGTTACGTGTTCGGCGCGAATATCGGCCCCATGTTCGGCACCTATTACCTGAACTACTCGCTGTTTTTCGCTTTTGCGGCCACCTATCCGAACATGCAGTTCCTGCTGTTCTTTATCATTCCGATTAAGGCGAAATGGCTTGGTATCATCAATGCGGTGTACTTTGGCGTAACCATCGTGGCGGGATTCGCGGCTCCCTATCTTTCGGTCCAGACGCTTCTGACCCTGTATCAGGCAGGAATCATCGCCCATCCGGCCTATGCGGTCATGGCGCTGGTGTCCCTGGGCAACTTCCTGATTTTCTTCTTCGGCATGAAAAATATGCGCCGGTACTCCCCGAAGGAGGTACACAGAAGACAGGTATATAACCGGAGCGTGCAGCAGGGCGAGAAACGGGCCAGCGTTCACAGATGCGCGGTCTGTGGCAGAACGGAGAAGGACGGCGACGATCTGGTATTCCGGTACTGCTCCAAGTGCAACGGCAATTATGAGTATTGTCAGGATCATCTGTTTACGCATGAGCATGTGAAATAGACATACAAAGCAGACTTCATTCATACACATTGTACGATGGTCATACCTTTACGAGAACGTTATAATTTTAACAAATAAAAAAGGAGGTTTTGTTTCATGAACACACCTGCGGAAATTGCAAAAAATTATGTGGGAATCGGAAAAGGAAAGGTGAATACACCGCCGCTCAAGCTGTTTATCCTCGGCATTATGGCCGGTATCTTCATCGGTATCGGCGGTATCGCCTATGAGATGGCAACGGCGACCATCGGCGGAGCTCTGGGCAAGCTGGTTGGCGCCTGCATGTTCCCGGCGGGACTGGCTCTTGTACTGATTGCAGGAAGCGAGCTTTTCACCGGAAACTGTCTGCTGGTTATCCCGCTTCTGGAGGGAGAAGTGAAATTTTCCGGCGTTCTGAAAAACTGGGTTTTCGTATACCTTGGTAACTTCGCAGGATCTTCGATCCTGGCTTTTCTGGTAGCCTTCGGACACAGTCCGTCTCTGCTTGACAAGGGACTTCTGGATGTGGTGATGTCTGTGGCGGCAGGCAAGGTGGCTTTAAGCTTCGGCGACGCTGTATTCCGCGGCATCGTCTGTAACATGATGGTATGTCTGGCTGTCTGGATGTCCTTTGCGGGTAAGACCGTAGCCAGCAAGATTGCGGGACTTTATTTCCCGATTATGATCTTCGTTATGGCCGGCTTCGAGCATAGCATTGCGAATATGTACTATCTGATGGTAGGTATCTTCAGTAATTCTATCTATGGCGTGGGTAACACAGCTGTGAATCTGGGCGCGGCGCTGACGAAGAATCTGCTGCCGGTAACTCTGGGCAACCTCATCGGCGGAGCAGCTATCGGCATCGTATACTGGTATCTGTATTTAAAAGGAACCAAAAAAGACTAAAGAATGAAAAGGGGTAAAGTATGAGCATTCGGGTAGAAGAATTCGGCACCACAAAGGACGGACAGAAGGTAAAGAAATACATACTGGAAAATGGAAAAGGCATGAAGGCGGCTGTCCTGAATCTGGGCGCGGTACTGGCGGAGCTTCATGTGCCGGATAAGGATGGCACGCTCCGTGATGTGGTCTGGGGCTATGAAGATGCAGCGGGCTATGAGGTCAACGGACCGGATTTCGGAGCTGTCGTGGGCCGGAATGCCAACCGTATCGGAGGGGCCGTTATCACCATTGCGGGCAAGGATTACACACTTGTGAAAAATAATGGCGAGAACAACCTGCACAGTGGCCCGGATATGTATTTTACCAGAATGTGGAAAGCGATCATCGCTGACGACAATAAGGTAGAGTTTTCCCTGCACAGTCCCGATGGGGATCAGGGGTATCCGGGCAATGCGGATATCACCGTATCCTACACACTGACGGATGGTGGTGAGCTGCAGATTGCCTATGAAGGTAAGGCAGACCGGGATACCATCTTTAACCTGACCAATCATTCCTACTTTAATCTGGACGGCCAGGAGTCTGATTCGGTGCTGGAACAGAAGGTATGGCTGGACGCAGACGCCTTTACACCGGGTGACGCGGGACTCATTCCTACAGGCGAGATCCGAAGCGTAGAGGGCACACCCATGGATTTCCGTACGGTACATACCATCGGCGAGCGGATTGACGCGGACTACGAGCCGCTGAAGCAGGCCGGCGGCTACGATCACAATTATGTATTGAAGAATGAGGGAACATATGCGTTGTGCGGCAGACTCATTTCCGATAAGAGCGGTATCTGTATGGAGGTGTCCACAGACGCTCCCGGTATCCAGCTGTATGCCGCTAATTTCCTGGAGAACGAGAAGGGGGGAAAGGGCGGCCATACGTATGTGAGACGAAGCGCAGTCTGCTTTGAATCCCAGTACTTCCCGGATGCCTGCCATCATGAGAATTTCAAGAGTCCCATTGTAAAAGCGGGCGAGGTGTACCGGACGAAGACCGGATATCAGTTTTCGATAGTAAAATAGAAAAAAGAACGGAAAAGCGGGGAGCGCAGGCTATTTGGCCTGTGCTCCCTTTTGAATTCTGCAAAAAGTACTTGACAGTCTGAAATTAATAGTTTACTATGTGAACTGTTCATTTTGTGAACGAATAGGAAGCATGCAGGAGGGAGGAGCAAAGGATGGAAGCGACCAGAGAAGATGTCCTGAAGGGATGGCTGAAATTATCAATGGCGATTAACAATGAAAGGTTGGTATCCGGACTGCCGTACAATGAATTTCTGATTTGTGGCATTCTGTACCGGAATCAGAAGAGCGAAAAGCCGGAGGAGCTTACGGCCACAGATTTGTGTAGTGCGACGAAGATTCTGAAATCCCAGATGAATCGGATTCTGAACAGTCTGGAGAAGAAAGAGCTGATTATGCGGACTCGTTCGGAGCGGGATAGGCGACAGGTCTATGTGACCTTTCGGATGGAGAGGGCGGAAAGTTATGAGCGGGAGCATGAGCGAATCTTGAAATTTGTGGATGAGCTGATGAACCGGATCGGCTGGGACCGCTCCGAGGAAATCGTAAAGCTCTTCGACCTGATTGCAAATATGGCAGACGAGGTAATTGGATGATAAAGATATTGGTAGATTCCTCTTCGGAGCTGACGAAGAAGGAAGCGGAAGAAAAAGGCTTTTTATTTGTACCCATCAGCGTAAATATCGGCGGAAGGGAATATCGTGACGGCGTGGATCTGACGAAGGATAAGTTCTACGAGCTGTTGGTGAACGGCGGCGAATTCCCGCAGACTTCCCAGCCGTCGCCCCAGGCCTTTCTGGAACTGTTTGAGCAGGCGAAGAAGAACGGGGATGAGGTTGTGGCGATTCTCCTGTCGTCCGCGTTAAGCGGTACGTACCAGAGCGCGGTACTGGCAAAACAAATGGTGGATTATGAGGGGATTTATCTCATTGATTCCCTGACAGCTACGGGTGTGATCCAGATTCTGGCAGATTATGCGCAGGGACTCATTGAAAAAGGAAAGAGCGCTGCGGAAGTAGCGGAGCGGACGGACGCTTTCAAGACCAGGGTACACGCTATCGCCATGGTAGATACACTGGAGTTTCTGCAAAAGGGAGGCCGTATCAGCAAAACAGCAGCCATGATCGGCGAACTGGCAAGGCTCAAGCCCCTGATTACGCTGACCGAAGAGGGAGGCGTGGGCGTTATCGGAAAAGCCATCGGAAAAAATAAGGCCATGAGCTTTATGCTGAAATGGCTGGAGGAGCATCCGGTGGACGACGCCTGGCCGAAATATTCCATCTACACCTGCGGTACGGAGAACTGTGAGCAGTTCGAAGAAAAGTTAAAAAATCATGGAATCGAAACCATGGGCCGGCTGCAGATTGGCGCAGCCATCGGTACGCATATCGGACCGAACGCTTTTGGAATTATATATGTGGAGAAGGCATAATGTATAAAGAAAGAATCCTGGCTTTCACACTTTAATGTAACACGGTATTTCCTATAGAGCGAAAAGAGGGGGAGCTGCGTAAAGCAGCTCCCTTCGTGTATACAAAACAGAAATTTAGTTTTCCATCTGTTTGCTGCCTGCAAAACGCAATCAGGAATTACATCCGCAGCCGGTGGTTCCCGCATCAAATGCCGGGTTAAAGGCGTAGAAGTTCTTCGAATTTAACTTATCCTGCATGATCCGGAGGGCTTCGCCGAATCGCTGGAAATGTACAACCTCTCTGGCCCGCAGGAACCGGATAGCGTCGGTGACGTCCGGGGAATCCACGCAAAGCCGTAAGATGTTATCGTAGGTGGTGCGGGCCTTTTCCTCTGCTGCCATATCCTCGGTCAGATCCGTAATCGGATCGCCCACCGACTGGAACATGGCAGCCGTAAAGGGCGTCCCGGAAGCCGCCTGGGGCCAGAGCGCCAGGGTATGATCCACATAATAGTCCTCAAAGCCGGAGGCCTTCAGTTCCTCCATGGACATATTCCGGGTCAGCTGATGGACGATGGTGGCAATCATTTCAAAATGCCCCAATTCCTCGGTGCCGATATCCGTAAGTGCCGCCATACATTCCTTATAAGGCATTGTATACCGCTGGGACAGATAACGCATGGAAGCCCCCAGCTCGCCGTTGGGTCCACCATACTGGGTAATAATCGCCTTCGCCAGCTTCGGATTCGTCTCCTTGATGTGAATGGGATATTCCAACCGTTTTTCAT
>CAKROP010000050.1 GCA_934373375.1 uncultured Anaerosacchariphilus sp. | reverse complement strand
GAGGAGGTCTGCGACGCCTACGAGGATCCGAACGCGAAGGAGTAAACAACGGGGGAAGTTATGGAAAATAATCAGGAACAAATGGATTATAAAAAACTTTACGAGGCAGAACGGGAAAAGACCGAGGTTCTGGTGAGTAAAATCGAGGAGTCCGAAAAGGAGATTGAGGAGCTGAATTTCAAGCTGGACCGCATCAAGGGCAGCTTTGCCTGGAAGCTGGCGATACCCCTCCGGAAGGGTCTTCATTTCTATGAGAAAACCAGAGATCGTCTGACACGCTATGGTTCTATCCCGGGCATTATGCGGAAGGTAAGAAGCAAGCTGCAGGAGCGTAAGAATATGAAGCGCCACGGCACTGCCAGCTTCCCGAGTCCGGAGGAAGCAAAGGCTCAGCGCGAAACGGTATTCCCACGGATGATTAAGTTCAGTATCCTGACGCCGCTTTACAATACGCCGGAGAAGTTTCTGACGGAGCTTCTGGACTGCGTACAGGCCCAGACCTATCAGAACTGGGAGCTGTGTCTGGCGGACGGCAGCGACAGCGAGCATGCCTACGTGGGTGAGATCTGCAAGAGATACGCGGAGAAGGACCCGCGTATCAAATATCAGGTGCTGGAGCACAACGAGGGGATCTCCGGCAACACCAACGAGTGCCTGAAAATGGCCACCGGCGAGTATATCGCCCTGTTGGATCACGATGATATTCTGCATCCGGCGGTGCTTTTCGAATACGCAAAGGTCATCAATGAGAAAAATGCAGATTATATCTACTGCGACGAGATCACCTTTGAGGGCGACAGCATTGACCACATGATCGTGCTGCACTTCAAGCCGGATTTCGCCATTGATAATCTGCGCGGCAATAACTACATCTGTCATTTTTCCGCCTTTTCCAGACATCTGCTGGACGAGACCGGCGTGTTCCGGAGCCAGTATGACGGAAGCCAGGATCACGATATGATTCTGCGGCTGACTGCCAAAGCGAAGCTGGTGTACCATGTGCCGAAGGCTCTTTACTACTGGCGGTCCCATAAGGCCAGTGTAGCACAGGATATCAACGCCAAGACCTACGCGGTGGATGCGGCCAAGCGTGCGGTTCACGACCACATCATGGATGTATACGGTATGGACGTCAAGGTGGAGAGCACCCGGGCGTTCCCGACGATTTTCCGGATCCGCTATCCGCTGCTGGAGCGGCCCCTGATCTCCATCGTGATTCCCAATAAGGATCATATGGAGGACCTGTCCCGCTGCGTGGAGTCCATCGTCAATAAGTCCACCTATGAGAATTATGAAATTGTCATTGTGGAGAATAACAGCGAGACCAAGGAAATCTTTGATTACTACAAGGCTCTGGAGCACAATCCGAAGATCCGGATCGTCAAATATGAGGGCGAATTTAATTATGCCAAAATCAACAATTTCGGTGTAGGCTTTACCAACGGCAAGTATGTGCTGCTCCTGAACAACGATATGAAGGTTATCACCAGAGACTGGATGGAGGAGCTTCTGATGTACGCCCAGCGGCCTGACGTGGCTGCGGTGGGTGGCAAGCTGTACTATGCGGACAACACCATTCAGCATGCGGGCATCGTCATCGGCCTTGGCGCTCACCGGGCGGCAGGCCACACCCATTATAAGGATGACAAGATGCATCTGGGCTATATGGGACGTCTGTGCTACGCCCAGGATGTGACGGCTGTGACCGGCGCGTGTCTTCTGGTCAGCCGTGCCCAGTACGACGAGGTGGGCGGCCTGGACGAGGAGTTCCGGGTAGCCTTCAACGACGTGGATTTCTGTCTGAAGCTGCGCCACGCGGGATATCTGAATGTGTTTACGCCCTTTGCGGAGCTGTATCACTATGAGTCCAAGACCCGTGGTATGGAAGAGGGCGAGAAGCAGAAGCGCTTCCAGCAGGAGGTAGACATGTTCCGCCGGAAGTGGAAGGCGGATCTGGATGCGGGAGATCCCTATTTTAACCCGAATTTCTCACTGGATTATTCGGATTATACGATTAAATAACTGGTTTTATTAGGAGAACATTTTGAGCAAAAAGCAGATCACACAGAACAGCATAGCGGTGCTTGCGGCCTTCCTGGCTGTGTGCGGGATCAATTTCCTGTATCAGATCCGGGGCGCGAGTACCATGCTGTCCAACAGTGTGACGGCCATGCTGATGTTCGGCGCGTTTACTTACGTGGGCGTGCAGTTTCTGAAAAAAGCGGTAAATGGCAGGCTTCTGGCTTATGGCGCGGCGGGCGGTATACTGTTCGCGGCGCTTACCGCCTGGGGCTTTTCGCTGAATTATACGGATACGATCTGGAATCCGCAGGTGCTTCCGGCTTTTGCAGCCTTAAGTCCGTTTTTTACCATCTGCGTGAGCGCAGGGCTGCGGGCACTGGCAGGCGTGTCAGAAAAGAAAGCGCCTGTTAAGACAGGAGCAGAAGGAATACAACATAATAACGGAGCAATGGAAGCAGAGAAAACGGACGGATTGACGGGTGTGCATATGAGCCATGCAGACGGCCCGACGGCTTATTTTATCGCCTACAGCTTCCCGGTTCGGAGGTTTTATCGGTTCTGCTTTGCAGTTCTCTTCCTGTCCTGGGTTCCGGTACTCCTGGCTTCCTGGCCGGGCATCTTTTCCTACGACTGCGGCTGGCAGCTGGCGGCGGTGGCCGATCATGCCTGGACTGCCCACCATCCGATTCTCCATACAGCCATGCTGTGGCTGACGAGACAGCTTGGAAGGGCGCTCACCGGCTCCAATCAGACTGGAGCCCTCATCTATTCCCTGCTTCAGATGGTTATCCTGTCTGCGTTATACGCGGACGTCTGCCTGTACCTGCGGCAGAAAAAAGCGCCGAAATGGCTGTGGGTCGGCGCGCTTGTATTTCTGGGTTTTCATCCGGTCAACAGCCTGATGGCTCTGTGCGCCACCAAGGATTCGATTTTTACCGCGGTATTCGCGGTGTTTGTGGTACAGCTTTTACGCATGGCAGAGTACCCGGAGATATTTTTTGCGTCCAGGCGCAGACAGATTCTTTTCTGTGTCAATGTATTTTTTCTGTATGCCTTCCGCAATAACGGTCTGCATACGTTTCTGTTCTGCATCCCTTTTCTTCTGTGGGCATTCCGCAGATACTGGAAGAAAATGCTGCTGCTCTGTGTGATTTGCTTAGGGCTATACGGGGGCTATACCGGCCCGGTCTACAGCGCCCTTGGCATTCAGCCGGGAGACGCCCGGGAGATGTGCAGCGTCCTGATGCAGTCCGCCGCCCGTGTATACAATCTGGATTACCAGGGACTGACGGAAGAACAGAAAGAAGGAATCCTTGCCATGATTGACGAGGAGGGCCTGAATACCTATATGTCCCGGTTTGCCGATCCGGTGAAGGCTTATTTTCACGGAAGTGAATTTGCTGAGAATCCCATGCCTTTCTTAAGGACCTGGGTCAGTGTGGGAATGACCCACAAGAAAATGTATATCGACTCATTCCTGTTGGGAACCTTCGGATACTGGTATCCGGGCAATTCCATCGAGGAGACGGACAAGGGCAAGGATTACTTTGAATATGACTGCAAGGAATTCCGGGAGGACGTGGATGTGACCATGGAATCCAAAATCCCGGTCCTTTCAGAATTTTATAGAAAAATCGGAAATGAAGCCTCTTTCCAGAAGGCTCCGGTTATCGCGGCCACCTTTAATCTGGGATTTTACACCTGGTTATGGCTGTTTACCATACTGGCGCTGCTGTATGCGCGGCAGTGGAAGCAGCTGATTGTGATGGCGCCCTTTACCGGTTATTTCCTGACGAACCTTCTGGGTCCTGTGGTGAAAATGCGGTATCACTACCCGTTTATCGCCTGCATGCCGCTGATGCTGTATCTGCTGTGGCGTGTATACAAAGAGAAAAAGAGAGAGACTTAAGTTCAGGCAGAAACAGATTTTTAAAGACGGAGGACACGTCATATGGATAAAGTAGCGGTACTGATTCCCTGCTACAACGAGAGCAAAACAGTAAAAAAGGTAGTAGAGGATTTCCGAAAATCCCTGCCGGAGGCGGCGATCTATGTCTACGACAACAATTCCACCGACGGGACCGGCGAGCTTGCCAAAGAGGCCGGCGCCATTGTGCGCCATGAATACCAGCAGGGCAAGGGCAACGTCATCCGGCGCATGTTCCGGGAGATTGACGCGGAAGTGTACGTGATGGTGGACGGCGACGACACCTACCCGGCGGAAGCGGCTCCGGAGATGGTGCGAAAGGTAGTGGAGGAGCAGTCCGACATGGTGGTGGGAGACAGGCTTTCATCCACTTATTACACGGAAAATAAGCGTCCCTTCCATAATTTCGGCAATTCCTTTGTAAAGAACTGCATTAACCGCTTCTTCGATACGAACATTCAGGACATTATGACCGGCTACCGGGCCTTTAATTATCAGTTTGTGAAGACCTTCCCGGTATTGTCTCATGGTTTTGAGATTGAGACCGAGATGAGCATCCATGCGGCGGATAAGCATATGCAGGTGGATCATGTGATCATCGACTACCGGGACCGCCCGGAGGGCAGCGTATCCAAGCTGAACACCTTTTCCGACGGCTTCAAGGTACTGACCCGGATCCTGAATCTTTATAAGAATTATAAGCCCCTGGGCTTTTTCTCTCTGCTGGCGGGTATCCTGACCGTGTTGGGCGTGGTCTTCCTGATTCCGATTCTGACCGAATACTGGCAGACCGGACTGGTGCCCCGCTTCCCGACCCTGATTGTCTGCGGCTTCGTGTTGATTGCGGCGCTCCAGTCGCTTTTTGCGGGACTGGTGCTGCAGAGCATGGAGCAGAAGAACAAGCAGGACTTTGAGATGCAGCTTATCGCGGCCCATGAGACCTATAAAAGCCTGCAGAAGGAAGCAAAGGAGCAGGAAGTATGAAGCAGGCAGTGAAAAGAACAGGCGCAGCCGTGGCGGCGTCTGTTCTTCTTGCGTTTATCTGTGGTCTGGCGGTGTATCAGGCCATGGGTTTTGTGTACGCCATTGCCGACGATGTGATTATGCGGGATATTGCGTCCGGAGCCTTTACCGGGACGCCGGACGGCCATCTGATTTTTGTGCAGTATGCGCTGGGACTGGCGATAAGCAGCCTGTACCGGATAAACGGCAGGACAGACTGGTACGGCTTTTTCATGGCGGGCGCTGTATTCTTCAGCCTGGCAGCAATTCTCTACCGGGGCCTGGCAGCAAAAAAGAGCTGGAAATGGAAAGGCGTGTACTGCGTGGGTGCAGTCGGCGTGACGCTTACGGCCCTGCTTTCTCATGCGGCGCAGTTTGAGTGGACCATCAGCGCAGCGGCATTGGGCGCGGCGGCTTTGTTCCTTTATGTGTCCGCGGGGCGGCGCAAAACCGGTCTGGCCGACGGCGTGTGGATCTGGATGCTTCTGATACTGACCTATGGGATCCGTTCAGATGTGTTCTTTATGGTACTGCCCGGTTTCGGTCTGGCTTTTCTGTGGAAAGCGTTTCAGAAAAATGAAAATGGAAATAAATGGAAAATAAATTTCCGGGAACTGCTGCTTCCGGTTCTGGTATTTTTCGCCATCGGTCTGCTGTTCCTGGTGGAAAAGAAGGCCTACAGCGGTCCCGAATGGGCGGAATTTCAACGGTTCCAGAATGCGCGCTCGGAGGTTTATGATTATTACGGAGTGCCGGCCTACGAGGCGGATCCGGAATTCTTTGATGAACTTGGGATCAGCAGCGAGGAGGTACGGGCCCTGCGCCACTATGCCCTCTATCTGGTAGACGGCATGGATGCGCAGATGATGGAGAGCTTAAGCGTCGAAGCGCGGCGGCAGACAGACGGAGAGCCTGACGCAATGGCGAAAATAAAAGCGGCGGTAAAGCTGGCCGCGGAACAATTCTTTTCTCTGGAATATCGGAATGTCAGCCTGTGGGTGGCGGTATTTTTCCTGCTGTCCGTCATATTGCTATGGAAACGGGAAAAACGGCTGTATCCTCTGCTCCTGTTGTACCTGTGCGCCCATGGCCTGTTGTGGCTGGTTCTGGGATATGCGGGACGGCTGCCGGAGCGGGTGGCATTTTCCCTGCATCTGGTGATGCTGGGAGGTTTTGGGGGTCTGTTTACGACTCTTTGCGAAAAAGAGGAGGAGCGGTGCCCGTGGCTTCGCCCGGTGGCCGGAATTCTCTGTCTTCTGTCAGTCCTTACCGTGCTTTTCCAGTGGCAAAGCTCCACGGCCAGCAACCGGGAGAAGCTGGCCATGGACGGCAGCTTCCAGACCTTTAAGAACGCGTGTAAGGAAGAACCGGAAAAGCTCTATTTTATTGAAACCTATATGGCAGAGCCGGTGGGCGGCGCCCGGGTCGTGACCAATGGCAATTTTGCCCTGAACCGCTGTCTGACCTTTGGTGACTGGTATACGGATTCCCCGCTGGATCAGGAGCGTTTCATGGCGCTTGGCGTGAAATCAGTGGAGCAGACCCTGTTTACCGATGAAAACGCGTACCTGGTGGCGCGCGATGTGGAGGATCCGGGCTTTCTGGCCTCCTGGCTTGCCTGGAAGAAGCCGGGGGCAGAGCTTATACTCACTGAAAATCGTGAGATAGACGGAAGAATGTACTATTTTTATCAGATACAGGAGTGAAACAGATGGACATAAGGACGAAAGGAGAAATGAACAGAGGATGGCGCGTCTTCGGCGCGATGCTGGCGGCATGTTTCCTGACCGGCTGCTGGTTTCTCTTTGTATACAAAACCGTTCCCTTTATCTATGACATCAACGATGATGTGGCCATGCGGAATGTGGCGGCGGGTGTTATCACAGGCGCGCCGGACGCCCATCTTCTGCATATCAAATATCTGCTGGGCCTGGTGATAAGCGGTCTCTATCAGTGCTTCCCGGGGCTGGACTGGTACGGACTGACCATGATTGGCGTAGTGCTGCTGTCCTTTGCCCTCTGCCTGTACCGCGGTCTGGTATCTGAAAAAGGAATTTTCTGGAAAATCATATATGCAGGCATAGGATTGCTCCTGATGACGGCCCTGGAAACCCAGCATGTATCGGCGTTTCAGTGGACGACGGCGGCGGGCATCGCGGGCGCGGCGGGCATTTTCCTGTTTTACACGGCAGGGGAAGGCCCGGACTGGCAGATCCAGATGGAAGAAGGAATCGCGGTATTTCTGGTTCTGGTATCACTCCTGATTCGTGACGACGTCTTTTTCATTACCGTTCCGGCAGCAGCCCTGTGTTTTCTGTGGAAATATGCCGCAAAAGGACAATGGAAATGTGGAAAAGTCACATTTCCGTTCCGCCTGAACCACCTGTTTGTGCCGGTGGCGCTGGCAGTGGGCGTCCTGGTGATTCTGGCAGTGGAGGCCTTTGCCTATCGTTCCCCGGAATGGAGAACCTTCCGGAAGTATAATACAGACCGGGAAGCCATCATGGATTATTATGGACTTCAGAATTATGAGACCGACCCGGTCATTTACGACGAGCTTGGGATTTCTCCGGAGGAAGCGGAGAATTTACAACGCTATTCCCTGTATCTGGCGGACAATTTGTACCCGGAGAAAATGGCGGCGCTGGCCCGGCACGAGAAGGAGGCTTATACAGCTTCCCATCCGCTGAAGGAGCGCCTGAGTACAGCCTTTACGGAAATTTATGAGCATTTTACGAAGGATACCTATCATCCGGCCAATCTGATTGCCATCGCGGTCATTGCCCTGGGGCTTGCGCTCTGCGCGGCACGCTCCCGGCGAAGCCTGGGGCTGGGTTTAAGCTTTCTGGTGCTCTGGTTCGGTTACTGGGGCTATCTGGGCTACCGGGACCGGCTGCTGGAGCGCGTGGGCTTTGTGCTGTATTTTATGGCAATCTTCTTGTTCCTGGGAATCTGGTATCGGATTCAGGTACTGGGGGAAAACGACGACGGAACGGAGCGGCAGACAGACAGCGTGGGAAAAATCTGCCCCGGCAGCATCGTACTGACCTTCGGGATCTTTTGCGTCCTGACCCTGACGGCTGTGAATACCTGGCGGAGCGTACAGTCTTACAATACAGGCCGTCGCGACTACAACCTGGAATTCCTGGATGTGAACCGCTATATGGCAGAGCATCCGGAAAATGTCTACTTTATGACGACCTTTTCCATTGAAACCTATACGGATAATTTTACCGTAAAGCGGGATTTCACCTTCAGTAACCTGCTTTCTGTGGGCGGCTGGCACACCTTTTCCCCGCTGGAAAACGCAAAGTGCGCGAAGCTTGGCATCACCGATCCGAAAAAGGATATTGTGACAAAGGATAATGTCTATGTGATTTCCCTGGAAAATATCAATCTGCGTTATATGGATCGGTATTTTGAGAGCATTTACGGCGGGCAGTACCGGGGCAGAGAGCTGGCAGATACGCTGAATTACGGAGAGCAGAATTTTGAGGTGTATGATTTTACGGCGGAGGAGTGAGAAACGATGATTGGATTTAATGTAGCGCCCTTTACGGGAAAAGAATTTGAGTACATCAGAGAGGCTATTTCCGCGGAGCATATCTGCGGTGACGGCATGTTTACGAAGAAATGCAGCGCCTGGATCGAGGAGAAGACCGGAACGGCAAAGGCTCTTCTGACCACTTCCTGCACCCATGCCACGGAGATGGCGGCATTGCTTCTTAATATTCAGCCGGGCGACGAGGTCATCATGCCGGCCTATACCTTTGTGTCCACAGCGGACGCGTTCGTGCTGCGGGGCGCAACGCCGGTCTTTGTGGATATCCGGCCTGATACCATGAACATGGATGAGAAGCTGATTGAGGCGGCAATCACAGAGAGGACGAAAGCCATCGTGCCGGTTCACTACGCGGGTGTGGCCTGTGAGATGGATACGATTATGGAGATAGCGAAAAAGCATTATCTGGCGGTTGTGGAGGACGCGGCCCAGGGCGTCTGCGCCTGGTATAAGGGACGGGCTCTGGGGACCATCGGTGATTATGGCTGCTACAGCTTCCATGAGACGAAGAACTTTTCCATGGGAGAGGGCGGAGCGCTGCTGATTCGGGATCCGCAGCAGATTGAAAACGCGGAAATCCTGCGGGAGAAGGGAACCAACCGTTCCAAATTTTTCCGCGGACAGATTGATAAATATACCTGGGTAAACTATGGAAGCTCCTATCTGCCCAGCGATATGAACGCAGCCTATCTGTGGGCTCAGCTGGAAGCGGCAGATCGCATCAATGGGGACAGAATGAAAACCTGGGATTTGTACTGGAAAATGCTGGAAGGCTTAGGAGGGGAGGGAAGGATTGAGCTTCCCTTTATTCCGGAAGGCTGTGAGCACAACGCGCATATGTTCTGGATCAAGGCGGCAGATCTGGAAGAACGTACCCGGCTCATTGCCTTTCTGAAGGAGCAGGGAATCCAGACGGTATTCCACTATATTCCGCTGCACACGGCTCCCGCGGGCCAGAAATTTGGCCGTTTCCATGGGGAAGATCGATACACAACAACGGAGAGCGAGCGGCTTCTGCGGCTTCCCTTGTACTATGGATTAAAGGAAGAACAGGTACGCTTCATAGCGGAAAAGGTAAAAGAATTCTATGGAAAATAAGAAAAAAATCGTCATTATCGGCGCTAACAGCTTCCAGAACCCGTTGATTTTGAAAGCAAAGGCTCTGGGCTATGAGACCCATGTATTTGCGTGGCAGGACGGTTCCATCGGAGAGCGGACCGCCGATCACTTTTATCCCATCAGCATCGTGGAACGGGACGTTATCCTGGAAAAATGCAGGGAGATACAGCCCGACGCAGTGGCTTCCATCGGCTCCGATCTGGCCATGCTGACGGTCAACTATGTGGCCGGGAAGCTGGGGCTGCCCTGCAACAGCATGGAATGTACGGAGATCTCCACAAACAAATATGCCATGCGGAAGGCCTTTCAGGCAGCGGGCGTGCCGGTACCGGGCTTTTACGAGGCGGACGCGGAGACAACAGCGGCGGATCTGGGCGGACTGAAGCTCCCGGTGATTGTAAAGCCTACGGACCGTTCCGGCAGCAGGGGGATAACTAAGGTGGAAGAATGG
>CAKROP010000049.1 GCA_934373375.1 uncultured Anaerosacchariphilus sp. | reverse complement strand
ACGTCCTTGCCGCATTTCGGGCACGGTACGCCGATTTTTTCCAGATATGGCTTGGTATTGCGGCACTCCGGGAAGCCCGGGCAAGCAAGAAAACGGCCATGGGGACCGTATTTGATAACCATATGACGGCCGCACTCCTCGCAGACCACGTCAGTTACCTCATCCTCAATCTTTACCTCTTTCAGCTCTTTTTCCGCTGCCTCAACCGCCTTTTCCAAATCCGGGTAGAAATTCTCTACGACCGTCTTCCAGTTGACGGTTCCCTCTTCAACGCAGTCCAGAAGGCCTTCCATATTAGCCGTAAAATCAGTCTCCACAATAGTAGGGAAGGCCTGCTTCATCATATTGTTAACGACCTCACCCAGTTCGGTCAGATACAGGTTCTTATTTTCCTTTGACACATAACGGCGGGCGATAATCGTCGTAATCGTCGGCGCATAGGTGCTGGGACGTCCAATGCCCAACTCCTCCAGGGTTTTTACCAGCGCTGCCTCTGTATAGTGAGCAGGCGGCTGTGTGAAATGCTGTTTGCTCTCAAATTCCTTCAGCGAAAGTTTCGTATCCTTACTGAATCCTTTCAGGAGACGGCTGTCTCCCTCTTTTTCCTCATCCTGCACATAAACCGCCATGAAACCGTCGAAGGTCACCCGGGACGCAGACATAGTGAAACGGTATTTGCCTCCGTCTATCTTCACGGAAGAAGTCTCATAGACTGCGTCCGCCATCTGGCTGGCTGCAAACCGTTTCCAGATCAGCTGATACAGGCGGAACTGCTCTCTGGTCAGGGAATCTTTCACAGCAGCCGGTGTCCGGGACAGATCCGTGGGGCGAATGGCCTCATGGGCGTCCTGAATCTTCTTGCCGCTGGTCTTGGCGCTCTGACCTTTGGATGTATAATTTTCTCCGTAATTGGAAGCAATGTATTCATGCGCTGCCTTCGCTGCTTCCTCCGATACACGGGTAGAATCGGTACGCAGGTAAGAAATCAGCGCCACCGTGCCACTGCCCTTAATATCCACACCCTCGTAAAGCTGCTGTGCCACGCTCATGGTCTTCTGGGTGGAAAAATTCAGGGTTTTGGAAGCCTCCTGCTGCAGGGTACTGGTTGTAAAAGGAAGGGGCGCTTTTTTCACTCGCTCGCCGTTCTTCACCTCACTGACCTCATAGGAGACGCCATCCAGCTCCTTCAGGATCTGCTCCATCTCTTCTTTAGACTTCACAGTCATTTTACCGTCTTTTGTGCCGTAGAAATGGGCCTGCAGCGGCTTTTTACCGCCGTCCGTCAGAAAATTCGCGTCCAATGTCCAGTACTCTTCCGGTACAAACGCGTTGATCTCTTCCTCCCGATCCGCAATCAGACGGAGTGCCACAGACTGTACGCGGCCTGCGCTTAAACCTCTTTTTACCTTCGCCCAGAGAATCGGACTGATGCGGTAACCTACCATACGGTCCAGCATCCGACGGGCCTGCTGGGCATTGACCAAATCCATGTCGATCTCACGGGCATTTTTTAAGGATTCCTTTACCGCACTCTTGGTAATCTCATTAAAGGTAATCCGGTACATTTTCTTCGGGTCCAGCTTCAGCGCCTGGGACAGATGCCAGGAAATCGCCTCGCCTTCCCGGTCAGGGTCGGTTGCAAGATATACTTTATCTGCTTTCTTCGCTTCTTTGCGCAGCTTAGCAAGAATATCACCCTTGCCGCGAATGGTAATGTATTTGGGTTCGTAGTCGTGCTCCGCATCGAAACCCAGCTGGCTCTTGGGCAAATCCCTTACATGTCCCTGGGACGCCAACACCTCATAGTTGGATCCCAGAAATTTCTTGATGGTTTTTACCTTTGCCGGAGACTCCACGATAACCAGATTCTTTGCCATAATACTTACTCTCTTTCTTTGATATCCGCTGTCTGCTGCAAATGCTCTTAAGAAAGCGTATAATAATTTTTATATACTTCTTTGGCATAGCCTTTCATTTGCAGTTTTGTCATAATGCTCAAGGTCTCTCCGGGCGGAAGTCCTGTCTTCGCGCAGATCTCCGCCAGACTCTGAGCCTGCAAGCGTAAACAACTATACACCAAATTTTCAGACCTTTCAAGCACAATTTTATTTTCTTGCGTTTTTTTCCTGTTAAATCCCGGTAAAATATGGAGAACTTCTAACAGCTGTTCCGGTGAAATGGCGATCCCGGCTCCCTGTCTTATCAGGTTATTACAGCCGGCGCTTAAGGCCTCTCCAAGAGGGCCCGGAGCCGCATAGACTTCTTTTCCCTGCTCCAGCCCATAATCGGCGGTGATAAGAGAGCCGCTTTTCTCCCTTGCTTCTATTATAAGTACCAGATCCGACATACCGCTTAGAATCCGGTTTCTTAAAGGGAAATAATATTTCAGAGGCCGGACGCCCGGCGGACACTCGGAAATGATTCCGCCACGCTGCTCCAGCTCCATATAAATATCCCTGTTGGATTCCGGATAGCACATGTCCGCTCCGCCTGCCAGCACCGCAAAGGTCGCGCCACCCTTTTTCAATGCCCCGTAATGGCTATAAGCGTCGATGCCCCGGGCCATGCCGCTTAAAATCTGTACCCCGGCTGCCGCCAACTCCCCACCGAACCACTGGGACAGATTGCGGCCATATGTGGTACAGTCCCGGGCTCCCACAATGGCGACCGCAGGTTTTTCTTCCTCCGGAAGCTTTCCCCGGACAAAGAGGCCGCAGGGCGCGTCCGGAATTGTGCCGAGCCGCTTGGGATAGCGGGGATCTTCGATACTTAAAAAGGTAAGATCCAGCCTCTGCAGGCGCTCCGCTTCCCGGTCAAAGTCCCATTTTTTCCGGTTTACGGCCAGTATCGTCAGTTTCTCCTGATTCGAGGGAAAGCTTTCCGTCAGCTCCTGTTCTTTGCTGTGAAAGACCCGCTCAGGTGTTCCATATTTTTCCAGCAATTTATATTCCAGGCCGGGAGCGTAAAAGAGGCTGCTGCAAAACCACTGCCAGTAATTTTTCTCAGCCATCCTTCTATACCCCCTTCATCCATAAATTCCGATCGGGCGGCCTGTATCCCAACGCCTCCAATATATGCCTTTCTTCTATCTGTTCTTTTTCTTCCAAATCCGCAATGGTTCTGGCCACCCGGACAATCCTATGATATGACCGGGCGCTTAAATTTAATGCATCAAAGGCATCCCCCAACAGCTCTTTTTCCTTTTTCCCAAGCCCGCAGTATTTTTCTGTGTCGCCTGCGCCAAGCTGGGCATTGAACCGTGCCTTCAATCCCCGGTAACGCTCTCTTTGTATCTCGTGGGCCTGCTCCACCCGAGTTCGAATCTCCGCCGTGGATTCCTCTTTTCCGGTCTGCTGCAGGGCATCGAACCCCACCGGAGAAACATTGGCGCAGATATCGATCCGATCTAACAAAGGCTGAGACAGCTTTCCCAGATATCGAATCACATCCCGCTGGGCGCAGCAGCAGCGGTTCCGGTCCGGATAATAGCCGCAGGCACAGGGATTCATGGCCGCCACCAGCATAAAATCCGCCGGAAATGTATAGGTTCCCGCCGTTCGGCTGATACAGATCCGCTTCTCCTCCAGGGGCTGCCGCAAAATCTCCAGGGCAGTCCGGCGAAATTCCGGAAGCTCATCTAAAAAAAGGATTCCTTTGGAGCTCAGGGATACTTCCCCCGGTCCGGGGATCCGGCCGCCGCCAGCCAGGGCCTCCGCCGTGGTGGTGTGATGGGGTGACCGGAAGGGACGCTTTAAAAGCAGAGACTCCCGCTCCGGCAGCTGTCCCGCGATACTGTAAATTTTTGTAATCTCCAGGCTTTCTTCCAGGGACAGTCTTGGCAGAATTCCCGGAATCCGCCGGGCAATCATGGTTTTACCAGAGCCTGGCGGACCAATCATCAGAAAATTATGCATGCCTGCGGCTGCGATTTCTGCCGCCCGCTTCACTTCTGCCTGTCCATATATCTGGGCAAAATCCTCCTGTCCTTCACTTTCCACCGCCTGTTCAGAGAACAGTGCGTCCACATCTACAACCGTCTTTCCGGCCTGTTCCGGATGCTGTAAGATTTCTATTAATTCCTTAAGCTTTGAAACACCCACAACTTCCATATCCCGAAATACCGCTCCCTCACGGGCATTCACAGCCGGAACAATACAGCGACGAAGCCCCAGTTTTTTGGCTTTTTCCACCAGTGCCAGCACGCCGGAGACACCCAGTACCTGACCGCTCAGGCTTAACTCGCCCACAATCATCAAGCCATCCAGATTTCCGGCAGGAATCTTCTCCATTGCTCCCAGAACTGCGGCAGCCACCGCCAAGTCAAACCTGGAACCTTCCTTTCGGATGCTGGCCGGAGCCAGATTCACAGTAATACGCTTCGGCGGCAGCGGATAACCGGTATTGCGCAGGGCCGTCCGCACCCGATCTGCCGCTTCCCGCACCTCCGACGCCAGATAGCCCACCATCAGAAAGCCCGGCATACCTTCGCTTACATCCGCCTCCACACGAACCGGATAGCTCTCCACGCCGCCGATGGCCGCCGATAAAACCTTACAAAACAAAAGATTTCCTCCACTTCTTCCCCTTTATTCTCTTTTTCTTCTGTAATATATGGAAACCCCGGAGACTTCCGGAACAATCTGAGAAGAGCATATCGCATTTTCGAAAAAAAATCTGCTCTTTTATTCTTTTTTTATTTTTTTCGGCAATGTTCACAACCTGCTTCACGCAAAAGGAACGGCTGCGCTGCCGCGCCGCCGCCCTTCTCTCTGCTTATTCGTATACGGTTGTCGTAATTTCGCCCCCTGCACAGTCAAAGAAAACCGCGTCAGAGTACGCGTAATTGTCCATGGCATCACGCATCTCATAAACCATGGAATAAGAGCCGTCCGGCAGTTCCATTTCACCAAAGGCTGTGTCCGCCGTCACCGTGAAGGTATCCGCTGTATATGCCTCGAATTCATCCTCGCCGCTGGCGCTGGCCATATACCAGATGGTGGTCAGTTCATCACCCTCTTCCAGCAGGCGCAGCTCCTTGTCAGCCATGCCGCTGTCGTCGATACCCTGGCGCGCGCCCAGGATACTCCACTCCTCGGTATTAAAATCGTATACTACCTGAAGGTTATAAGCCTCACCATTCAGCAGAACCGGTACGGCATACAGATTGTAATCTTCACTCTCATAGCTTAACTCCATATAAGCCAGATTGCCGTCGATGCTTCCCCAGACATCGCGGAAATTGTCATAAAAGATACCGTTGTCCCAATCTGCTTCCATATCGTTATCCGTACCCAGAAGCAGCATCATGTCATTTTCCTCATCCACATAATAGAGAGAGAAGCCTATGCCCGCCAGGATATCATTGGCCTCCGGTCCCAGGGTCAGATAGGATACGCCGTCCCCGTTCACTTCCAGCGCTTTGCCGTCCCAGTCCACACTCAGCAGATTTTCCACGGTCGGAAGTTCCGTGAAATCCATATCGGCAATGTATTCCATACCCGAATCATCCAACTCGCCGGTCAGCTCATAAGCATAGAAATATTTGAAAGCAAGACCTGCTCCTACGCCTGCGTAACCGTTGAAATCATTAACATCGCCATTGTAGGAATAGTAACAGGAAAGACCGGTCGCCTCGCTGCGGTACTGGCCGCCCACCTGATAAAGCACACACGCATCCAGGGCGTCCAGCACACTCTGGGCGGATCCAAGCATACCGGAGCTTTGACGGGCCATATGGCCCAGATCCACCATATTCGTATAACCCTGCTCCTTGGTATTTCCACCATAATTCTCGCTCTGGGAAGCCGCACGGGCAAACTGGGAGAAAAAGGCCGGATCGGTGCAGGCCGCGGACAGCGCTTCCGCGCCAAAGGTCTCATAAGCCTTAAGAAGCGGGCCTACCTTGGATAAATCTGTCAGAGAAAGCGTCGTATTATCCTGGGTTCCTACTTCCTCGCAGCCGGCATAATAGGCGTCGCAAATGATTTTTCCAAGCTCTTCTCCGTCCATATCCGGATTTTCCGCCAGGGCTCCTACCCACTGAGAATAATACCAGCCATTGGCTGGCTCTGTCTCCTCGGAAGCCACCAGGTAATGTGCCAGATCGGAAAATGTGTTGGCCACATCCACGGTCGCCATCAGGCAGGTATCAAATCCAACCAGCTCCAGCGGCCGCTCCTCTTCCGAAGGATCCCAGACGCCGGAAAATGCCGCGTACATCTCATCAAGGGTTAGCGAATCATAACCATAAATCTCATCAAAAGAAGCGCCGGACACCGAGCCACCGCCGTGATTCCAGAATACCACTGCCGTCTTTTCCGCCGGATAATTGGTCTTCGCAAAGCTTAAAAAATCCGCCAGAGTCTCTGCGTCTCCCATGCTGGCAGATGGCTGCTCGTCCACCAGATTCAGACCCTCACTGTTATAGACCCAGCGCTGCAGCTTGGACGCGTCCACCACATCGTTCTGCCACTCACTGGCGCCGCCGGTTTCAATAACCACATTTACATTTTCCGGCAGCTCTACCTCCATCAGTTCTGCCAGATCGCCGGTAGCAAAGCCGCCGCCTGACTCCAGATCACTTCCGCACAGATACCAGTAGATGGACCAGGTTCCTTCTTCGCCGGAAGCTGCACTTACAGATGGAGAAGCCGCTTCCTCTTCGTCACCGCCACAGGCGCATAGGGACACTGCCATGATACAGGACAAAAACAGTGCTATCCATTTTTTCTTCATACCCAGTCCTCCTTTGCCGCCGGATTCATCATTTTCATCAGCTTCTTCGCCATAGTATGAAGCTTCTTTTCCTTCTTTTCGTATTTCTCGATATATTCCTCCACGCTGGGATCGTCCCGATCGAAGGACGGACCGGCCACCTTCCACTGCATCTTGCTCCAGTAGGGGTGCTGAAGATTCAGCGTTACCTTGAACTGGCGGACCGGCCCTTTGGTATCAAAGGTGGGACGATCGAGAGTTGTCAGCCGTTTCGGTTCATTGCCGATAACCGTGGGCATGGGACTGCCGCTGCGGGTATGCTGGCGTTCAGCGGCGTCCTGGCGCTGCAGCATCCATTCAAATTCCTGACGCTGCAGCTGGAACTGCTCGATCAAATTCGACATAGCGCGTACTCTGTCCGGCGCGTCGCTCTCATGGCATTTCAGATTTTCCTTTCCACTGGCATAGATAGCGGTGCTGTCCTCCTTAATGGTAAAGGACTTGATTGCCGACGCTTCGAATACCAACGCCCGCTCGTCATCCCGCAGACGCAGCAGCCGGTGATCTGTATCCAGAAGCAGACTTCCGCCGCCGAAGCCGAAATCGTAACGCCAGGTCTCATTGAAGGTGTCCCGCAGCGTCTGATTCTGATCGTAGAACGTCAGATATTGCCGAAACCGCTCCAGATTCATTTCATTTACTGCGCCGTCCGGCAGATCAATTTTCTTATCGCATTCCTTACAGATGGGCATATCCTCGATTTTCGTCGGAAGCAGACGTGGGGTCGGATTGCCGCAGATGGGGCACACTTTTTTGTGGTTGCTGAATAATCCCATAATATTCCTCCTGTTATCTCATTTCCAGATACGTTTTTTTCTGAAAATGCAACAATCTGGCCGCCACATTCATCGGAAACGGCCTTATACTCTGATTAAATTTCGATACCGTATCATTGTAAATCAATGTGCTGGTCTGAAGCATTTTTCCATAGCTATCCAATGCGTTCAGATAATTTCGACAGTTTTTATTTTCCTGCACAGCCGGGCAGTGCTCCACTGCCTCCAACAAAATCCGCTGTGCTTCCGAAAGCAAAGCGCCCTGTTCGGCTGCGTCAGCAGGCTCCGTCTCCGCCGTCACAGTGCGCCGTTTTTCCCGAAGCCATCTCTCCGTCTTCCGCAGTTCTTCTGCATGCGGCTGCAACAGCTCCAGTAAGGCAATCGCTGCCTCATAACGGGAGAATAACTGCACTCCGATCTGGCCCATGGCATTTTTTATATTTTCATCCATTGCCGTCAGTCTGCGCTGTGCTGAGATTATCCAGCCCACCAGCAGTATCAGCAGCAAACCCACTATTATTCCTGTTTTCATAGTTCCCGTTACCTTGCTTTTCCAAGTGGCCAGTCCATAAAAACGGCGGATGCGGACCATGCCGCATCCGCCGTTCGGATTTCTGTTTTACTGCATGAAATACAGTCCGTTGTAACCGGTTGTATCAGAAAGGGCAATCATGACAACGCTGCCGTCATCCTGCTGAGCAAATGCGCAATAATACTTCAGCTCACTGCCATTGTTATCAAAGTATACGCCGTATCCGGTGCTGTCTGCCTCATAGGTGCCGTCTATTTCTCCGCCACCCTGTACCATTTTTGCGGTACCATCCGCATTGAACACAAAATCAAGCTGTCCGCCGTACTGCTCCAGAGATTCTGCGATTTCCTCGTCCGTCAGTTCCTCGCCGTCAATGCAGCCTCCTGTAAAGCTCCAGGTGGTATCTGCCACATCTACCGGCTCAGTCATCATATCAATGCTCCACAGGGGGCCGTCATCGCCTTCTGCGAATTCCACATCCTCTGCTGCAGTCTCATCTGCAGCTTCCTCGGTATCCTCTGTCGCCTCTTCGGTATCTGCAGTCTCCTCAGTCGCTGTTGCATCAGTCTCTGTCGCATCGTCAGAACCTCCGCAGGCTGCCAGAGACAGAACCAACATGGTACCTAAAATCATTGCTAACACTTTCTTCTTCATAATAAATTCTCCTTTATCCTCTTTTTTACGGCCCCGCCGCTTTCTGATTGTAGGATACCGGATTTTCCATAAAAAAGGAGCGATTCGACATGAATCGCCCCAAATCTGCATTCAATCTTCCTAAGACTTTTATACCACAATTCCCTGCCGCTCAAAGGCATATTCCAGGTACCGGGTTTTGATATCGGAATATTTTCCATGGGGGATGGGAATTTCTTCCTGATTCTGCATAACAATACTTTTCGATGAAAGGGTCCGGATATAATCCATATTGATCAGATAGGAGCGGTGTGGCCGCAGAAAATTCTCATATATGGCCAGCTGTCCCGCCAAATCGTCCAACTTTCCCTGACTTTCCAGTGTCCGGCCATCCTCCATGCAGAACAACAGCGTCCGGCCCATAACCTCGCAGCAAATCAGTTTTTCCAGTTCTATCCGTGTAATTCCGGTCTTGCAGCGCATGATCAGGCTCCTCTGTTCCGCCTTTTTGCACTCGGCAATCACTGAATCCATCAACCGGCAAAAGCTCTCCGCCCATATGGGCTTCAACTGATAAAAGTACGCGCCTACGGTATAGGATTCCACTGCGAATTCCGCTGAGGAAGTCAGGAAAATAATCTTAACCGCCGTATCAAATTCCCGGATTTCCCTGGCCGCCTCCATTCCGGTCTGTCCCGGCATCAGCACATCTAGAAACAGGATGTCGAAACGCAGCCCCTTTTCCATATCTGCCAGAAGCTCCAGCGGGCTTTGATAAGCCGTATACGCAAGCTCTCTATTCTTTTCTACCCGATAATGATCCAGTAAGACCTGAAGCTCCTTCAATATCGATAAATCATCATCACAAAAACCTATCTTCAACATAACCGGCGCTGCTCTCCTCTTTTGTTCTTTTCGCACTGTCGCTTCTATTATAAGCTGGACATCTTTGACAAATCAAGTCATTCCTCAGGAAAATATTCCCGCAGCTTCAAAAGCGCATTTTTTTCTATCCGGCTGATATAGGAGCGGGAGATTCCAAGCTTCGCCGCCACCTCACGCTGGGTGTATTCCCGCCCATTATAAAGGCCGTAGCGCATGACCAGCACCGTCCGTTCCCGTTCTGTCAGAATTTCTCCCAACAAGACGTAAAGCTTCCGGCTGTCCTCCTTCAGACAGACCCTGGAAAACGCGTCCCGCTCGCCGCTCTCCATGATGTCCAGCAGATGAATTTCATTTCCTTCTTTGTCCGTGCCGATGGGATCATAATAGGAAGTTTCCCGGGCGGTTTTCTTTTTGGAGCGGAAGTGCATAAGGAGCTCATTCTCCACACACCGGGCCGCATAGGTTGCAAGCCTTGACCCCTTCCCGCTGTCGAAGGTCGTCACAGCCTTGATAAGCCCGATGGTTCCGATGGATATCAAATCCTCCGTTTCTTCCCCTGTACCCTGGTATTTTTTTACAATATGCGCCACCAGGCGGAGATTGCGCTCCACCAGAATATCGCGCGCCTGCCCATCGCCCTCTTTCAGCCTCTGCAAGTAATACTGCTCCTCTTC